>NZ_JACGWD010000091.1:0-14656 GCF_014077565.1 Pseudoalteromonas sp. 5Ae-yellow | reverse complement strand
TGGCTTGCTCAATCGGCGTTTAGAAAATAAGCCGAAGGGATAGAAGAATACAGGAGCCGTATACGAGGCCCGTACGTACGGTTCTGTGAGAGGGATGAGGCAAAAGCCTCACCCTACTCGATGTGTGAAAAAGTTACATACCTGTGTAACCTTTTCTTTTATAAATCACCTCAAATACTACATTGTTATCTGTACAGCCCTTTTTTACTAGGTTGGATGGCTGGTCTTTATTTTGCATTTGCATAGTCGCTTTTAGCTTTAAAGCTCATAAAAACTATTGACCCATTAAATCAAACTGTATGAAGGACTAAACATGGCTGAATCATTTAAATACTCAGGTAATAAAGGGCATGGCGGTGAATTGCATCAAAAAGCGTCGGATGAACACCCTACTATGACTACCGCGCAGGGCTGCCCTGTAAGTGACGATCAAAACTCATTACGTGCAGGAAAGCGTGGCCCAGGATTATTAGAAGATCACATAATGCGCGAGAAGATCTTTCACTTTGATCATGAACGCATTCCTGAGCGTGTAGTGCACGCTAGAGGCTATGGTGCACACGGATATTTTGAAACTTACGACACGCTTGAAGATTTAACCTGTGCAGATATTTTTCAGCGAAAAGGTGAAAAAACCCCAGTATTTACTCGTTTCTCTACAGTTGCAGGTAATAAAGGGTCTCCAGATTTAGCACGTGATGTACGTGGTTTTGCGGTAAAATTTTATACCCAAGAAGGAAACTGGGATTTAGTGGGTAACAATATACCGGTATTCTTTATTCAAGATGCGATGAAGTTTCCAGACTTAGTTCATTCAGCTAAAGCCGAGCCTGATCGTGGTTTTCCACAAGCGCAAACAGCACATGATAACTTTTGGGATTTTGTGAGCTTATCGCCTGAGTCAATGCACATGGTTATGTGGGCAATGTCTGATAGAGCTATTCCACGCTCTTTACGCTTTATGGAAGGTTTTGGCGTTCATACCTTTAAATTTATTAATGCCAAAGGTGAAGAGAAATTTGTTAAATTTCATTGGAAACCAAAAGGCGGCATGCAATCTGTAGTATGGAACGAAGCACTTAAGCTAAATGGCGCAGACCCTGATTTTCATCGCAGAGATATGTGGGAATCTATTGGTAATGGCGACTTCCCTGAGTGGGAGCTAGGTGTACAGGTGTTTGATCAGCAATTTGCTGATGAATTTGAATTTGATGTTTTTGATGCCACTAAGCTTATACCTGAAGAGCAAGTACCAGTGCAAATTGTTGGTCGTATGGTGCTTGACCGTGTTGTAGACAACTTTTTTGCAGAAACAGAGCAAGTAGCATTTTGTACTCAAAACATTGTACCGGGGCTCGACTTTACACCTGACCCGCTACTGCAAGGTCGTAACTTTTCATACTTAGATACTCAAACCAAGCGTTTAGGTGGTCCTAACTTTACGCATATTCCGGTCAATGCGCCTAAATGCCCAATGCGTCATTTTCAGCAAGATGGCCACATGGCAATGCACAATCCAAAAGGGCGTGTTAATTATGAGCCAAACTCATGGAGCGGCGACGAAAACAACCCGCGCGAATGCCCAGTACATGGCTTTAAAAGCTCAAAGGAACCTGAAGTAAGTGGCGGTGATAAACTGCGTTATCGCTCAGAAACATTCAGCGATCATTACAGTCAAGCTCGTCAATTTTATTTAAGTCAAACAGAGGTAGAGCAGGCGCATATTCAATCTGCGTACGTGTTTGAGCTGTCTAAAGTTGAGCATTTGCCAATACGAGAACGTTTGGTATCGCACTTGGTAAATATTGACGAAACCCTCGCAAATAAAGTTGCCGAAGGTCTTGGCTTGCAAGAAATGCCAGATCCGGCAGAAGCTGCTATGCCAACACGTAAAGACTTACCTGTATCTGATGCGTTAAGTATTTTGAAAAATGCGCCCAACACCTTCAAAGGCCGTAAATTAGGTATTTTAGTAAGTGATGGCTTTAATGCAGACATCTTTGAATCGGTTACCAATGCACTTAAAAGTGAAGGTGCAAACTTTGAAATTATTGCCCCGCAAGTTGGCGGTGCTAAATGCAGTAAAGGTAAGCACTTTAAAGCTGATCAGGTTATTAATGGTGGTCCATCGGTTTTATACGATGCGGTACTTGTACTCACCACCGAAGATGGAGCTGAAAAACTAGCTGCCATAGCAGAAGCTAAAGACTTTGTAAGTGATGCGTATGCACATATGAAATTTATAGGCTTTACAAATGAGGCTAAGCCTTTATTTAAAGCGGCAGGCCTTGATGGAAAAGTAGATGATGGTTGGATAGATTTAGAGGCACATTCAGCCGATAAATTTATAAATACATTGCGTAATTTAAGATATTGGGAGCGTTAGTAAGCTCAATAATTAAAAAACCACAGCATGTAATTGTTGTGGTTTTTTTTAGCTCACCTAGTTAAGGTATTAGTTCAAGCCAACAATAAATATTGGATATATTATGAAGCTTAATGGCGCTTGTCACTGTGGCAAAGTGGTATTTACGGTCAACTCAAAACACCCTTATCCTTACAATTTATGTTACTGCTCTATATGCCGTAAAACCGCAGGGAGCGGCGGGTTTGTTATTAATTTAAACGCGCAATACAGCACGCTTGAGGTTACAGGGCGTGAACACATAACTATTTATCATGCAAAAATAGGCGATAAAATCAGCCCTGCAGAGCGTCATTTTTGTAAGCATTGTAGTGCTAGCTTGTGGTTATACGATGCACGTTGGCCTGAGCAAGTTCACCCCTTTGCTGGTGCAATAGATAGTGAGTTACCCATACCGCCAGAGCGCACTCATTTAATGCTTGGTAGTAAAGCAAATTGGGTAAATGCGCCGATTAATGAAGGTGACAAGCAATTTGAAGAATACCCTGATGAAAGTATTGCTGCTTGGCATAAGCGTTTAAACCTCGAAAAGTAACGCAATTTTTTGTATGAGCTAAGCTTAAATTTAGGGGCAATTAAACGCATATTTAGTTTATTAAATATTAAAAATCACCGCGTAAGTAAAGGAGAATATTATGGCAGTCTCAGCAATACCAAAAGGGTTTCATTCAGTTACACCTTATTTAATTATGAATGACGCACAAAAAGCGATAGATTTTTATTGTGATGCATTTAGTGCTGAACACGTAATGCAAATGCCTTTACCTGATGGTGGAATAGCCCATGCAGAAATAATAATTGGTGATTCGCATATTATGCTTTCAGATAATGGTTCTGAAGAGCATTTAAAAAGCCCAAAAGAGCTCGGTGGTACAGCGCTAAGCCTTATGCTTTATGTTGAAGATGTTGATACCGTATTTAAAAAAGCAATTGAGCTTGGTGCAACAGAAATAAGACCCGTACATGACCAGTTTTATGGTGATAGGACCGGCACGCTACAAGACCCATTTGGTCATATATGGATCATTGGTACACACAAAGAAGATGTTAGTGACGAAGAGTTAAATAATCGTATTGGGAATATAACAAATCAAGAGCAAGACGCATAACTAGCATGCTAATTAGATTTATGTACCTTCCTAATCACGTTGACGGCTTTAATGAAAGGCTTGTAGCTTTTGCTTCAGCTTAACTAGGTTTTACCTTGTTATCGAAACCGTTTTTTTACCTAAATGTGGTTCACTTAGCAAAGCGAATTAGTATTAAATTATTAGTTAAATTTTAGATATAAAAAAACCTCAGCCAATAATTAGCTGAGGTTCAAAAAGTGGTACCAGCGGCCGGACTCGAACCGGCACTCCTTTCGGAAGGGGATTTTGAATCCCCCATGTCTACCAATTTCATCACGCTGGCATAATTTTTCTTTAATCTTTTAAGCATAAAAAGATAAAGAAAAACCACTTAAAATAAAAAGGATACTTATATACCTCTTATTCTGTATCCGCATTATACAAACAAAAGAGGGGGCGGCAAGCCTTTTCTTTTATTTGCATAAACAACTGGTTGATAATTAATCGTTTATAGCAAGGAGACTCCATCGGTAAATTTTTTAAGTCTTTTTGGGCTGATATATAAAGCGAATATTTTGGGTTATGAGTGCTATTAAATTGTTATGCGATTGAATAAATAAGCAATTGAACTATTGGTAATAGTTAATCGTATTACAATAATTATTCCTGCTTTATTCCGATGTTGCGCTTAATTCAGGTATTATTTGTACAACAAGGTTTTTAAGACATTATATATGACTCAATTAAGTGCCAAACAGAACATTCAATCGATTGTTAAAGCAATTAAGGCAGAGGAAGCATCACTTCGTCAAAAGCACCCATTACTTGCACATCAAAATACCTTAGGGTTAATTATTTTATTGCTATCGCTTAGCGCACTAATTGGTGTTGGTGTTTTATATTATTTAGCCATCATACCTGCTTGGGTATGCATAGTACTAGCGGCTATTGCTGCATCTATTTCCCATGAGTTAGAGCACGACCTTATACATAAACAATACTTTAGTAATCAGCCTTTCATGCATAACTTTATGATGCTAACAGTATGGTTAATGCGGCCAAATACTATTAGCCCATGGTACCGACGTAAAATGCATTTACACCATCACAAAACCTCAGGCACACAACAAGACCTAGAAGAACGCTTGGTGGGAAACGGTATTAAAAATCCATTTTTACGTGCGCTAGTTATTGTAGATGGGTTATTAGGGTTAGTTATTTCTACTAAACGTTTTAGAAAAGAAATTAATGGCTTTAGTTTTTCGAGTGTTTTTAATGCGGGGTTTCCGATAGCGACTGCGTATTTCGCTATTTTATATAGCGTTATTTTATTTCATATTGTTAATTTATTTATACCACTTTCGCTAAATTCGCCTAGCTGGGTACTAAGTATAATGAACGTGTTTGAATTTTTAATGGTTGTGCTCATTGTGCCTAATATTATTCGCTCAAGCTCGCTTAATTTTGTTACCTCAAGCATGCATTACTATGGCGGCGTTAATAATATGCTTGAACAAACACACGTACTAACGAGTCGTTTATTTATGCCGTTTCACTTGTTTTGTTTTAAATTTGGTAAAACGCATACCATTCATCATTTTGTGCCAAATCAGCCGTTTTATTTGCGCCAAATGCTAAGTGAAAAAATACTTAAAGTAATGGCGCAACACAACGTGCGCTTTAACGATTTTGAGAGCATTAAAAATGCGAATGCATTTAAATAATTACTCCCAACATAAGGGGAGGTTCTACATTGCTATTCTTATTTTATTATCTAAACACATATAAAAAATAATTTAGACGCACCACGTTACGCTATTAGCTTAACGTGGTATTGCTGTTTTATTTAAAACATCGCATCATGTTTGTAGCACTTGCTCAACTTTGAAAAAATCACTCTAAAGAATTAAACATCTAGCCGAGCATACAAATGAACCGGTGAGCAATTTTTTATATTTTAAAAATAATGAATCGATACTGCCGGTCTTATATCTCGATTCAATCTTCATAAGCATTAAGGATTTAAATAATGGAAATTACTGGAAGCTGTTACTGTGGTGAAATTAAATACCAAGCAAAGTCTCAAAATAACAATGCACTTGTTTGCCATTGTAGCGATTGCCAACGTATGTCGAGCGGCCCATTTAGAGCCGTTAAATTGCAGAGCCAAATTCGGTCGTGTTTACCCAAGGTGAGGCAAAAGAGTTTGTTAAGACAGCGCAAAGCGGTAACAAGCGTGCGCAAGGTTTTTGTGGTACATGTGGTACAACACTTTATGCAACTAACGAAGCTAAAACTGACCGTGTATATGGCTTGCGTATTGGTGCGGTTGATCAGCGTGAACAGTTTACGCCAAGGCTAAATCAACATTGAGCTGGTTGAGCGGCTTACACGAAGTACCTGCGTTTGATACAACCCCACAAAACTAGTTAGTTGGGGCTATTAGTAATACTGATAAAAAATCACTTTTTTAGTAAGCGGTTTGAAATTTATTTTACCAAATGACTGTCTACTTATAAGTCAGTCATTTGGAGAATATTATGTGTAGTTCACCTAAAAGCAGCCGAGCAGTTAAAAAAACAGCCATTAGTTTTAATGATGAGCTTACTCAAGAGCAGCGCTTGCGTTTTGCTGCAAAAGCTAATTTAGCACAAGAGCGCCGTGAACAGCGCGAAGCAACGAATAAACGCTATGAGCAAAAGCACGCGAGTAGTAAACCTTCGTCTGGTTTATTTTCGTGGTTACAGCAGCTAGTTAGCTGATTTAGCTAAAGTGGTGTTTTTACCACTGCCCAAACCACATAATGCACACAGTACTCCGGCAATAGCGCACAACCACAATGGCGCACTCCAACTGCCTGTTGTAGTGTGTAATGCACCAGCTAGCATAGGACCAATAGCCGCGAGCAAATAACCTACGCTTTGCGACATTCCTGAAAGCGACGCTGCTTGTTGCGAATCGTCAGTTCGTAAACTAATAAACGACAGCCCCAATATAAAACATGCCCCAGAGCAAAAGCCCAGCATTAGGGTCCAAACAAAAGCAAAGCTAGGCATATAAAGTAGCCCCAATGCACTGAGTGCACTCAACATGGCTAAAATAAAGCTAAGCGCGCTTTGATCTTTTAATTTTGCCAATAGGGGGATTAATATTAAACCCGGTAATGCAGTCGCTATTTGAAAAGCACCATGATAAGCACCTGCTTGGGTAGCTGAGTGACCAGTTTCGGTTAATATGCTTGGTAACCACGTAATAATTATATAATTTAAAAACGAGTTTAAGCCCAGCAGTAGGGTAATTTGCCATGCTAGTAAATAACGCCATACACTTTTTGACGTGTCGGTGTGTTGATCAATACTCGCGGGTTTTGTGTGCTTACTTAATTGTGACATCCATACAATAATACTCGCCAAAGTAATAAGAGCTGATGAGCCCAGCGCAAGTTGCCATCCTAATCCGTTTAACTGACTAAGCGGAAATACTAAAGTAGAAAACCCACCCGATACCACGCCCATAGTAAGCACGTAGGCTGAGGTCATTAACGCAACCTTTGCAGGGAAGTCGCGCTTAATTAAACTTGGTAATAATACGTTTGCGATGGCAATGCCCACACCAATAATAGCGGTGCCTACAAAAAGCATAGCTGAGGTATTTATTACCCGCGCTGCAACCCCTGCAAGTATAAATAACAAAGCCACAAACAAGGTGCGCTCTAACCCTTGCTTTTTAGCAAGAGTTGCGGCCATTGGCGATACAACCGCAAAGGCAATGAGTGGCAATGTTGTTAAAAAACCAGCTTGCGATGCGCTAAGCCCAAAGTGATTAATAATTTGTTCAAGCACAGGTGCAATACCTGTAAATGTGGCGCGTAAATTTGCGGCAATAAGTAATATGCCAAGCACAAGTAATATGCCAGCAAAGCGTGATTTAGGTGTGTTATTTAACAAAAGGGAAGACCATTAAAGCTAATACTTAATGGGCGCTAGTATAAAGGCTTAGCAAAAACTATAATTTAGAGATAATGACATTAAATAACTAAAAACAGACAAAACTATGTTTGATGCAATTGGCTGGGACGACATTAAAAATTTTGAAACTATGGCGCAGCCTATAATAGCGAAAATAGAGCACGCGCATGCAAGTCACGAAATACCACTACATACCCATCCAAAAGGGCAATTAATTTTAGCGCTACATGGTTATGTAACGTGTGAAGTGTCAGCAAAAATGTGGATGGTGCCTACGCATAGTGCAATTTGGATCCCAGCACAAAAGGTGCATAGTAATAGGGCGTCTGATAACGCGCAGCTTTGTCATTTATTTATTGATAGTAGTAAAAACGGTATGCCGCTAAATACTTGTACTTTAGCCATTACGCCGCTGGTTAAAGAGCTAATGTGCGAGTTGGCTGCGCATAATCAGCACTATACTTTAAATAGTAAAACAGCACGTTTAGCGCAGGTGTTATTTGATCAACTTATTGAAATGCCAGTACAACCACTCGATTTTGTATTATCTAAAAATGAGGTAATTCAAACTATGAGCGATCAGCTCATAAACAAGCCAAACAATCGAAAAACACTACCACAATGGGCTAAGCAGTTTGCATTAACTGAGCGCACATTAGCGCGGTTAATTAAAAAAGAAACAGGTATGACATTTGGAAAGTGGCGTACGCAATTGCATATAATTACAGCCTTAAAAGCGCTTTCTGATAAACAAAGTGTGCAGCAGGTGTCGGAGTTATTAGGATATGAGTCGGTGAGTGCATTTATTACTATGTTTAAAAAGGTAATGAAAAAGTCGCCCATGAAATACATGAGCGACTTAAATCAGTTAAATTAGCTTAGCCCTTAAATAAGCATTACCACGTGTAAGTTGCCGAAAGCATCGCGTTACGAGGTTTGCCAGGGAAGTATCTGTCGCCGGTAAAACTGGTGTAGTCGGCGCGCTCTGCATAAGCTTCATTGGTTAAATTAATAATGCGAGCAAGTACTTCAAGATTACTAGTAACTTGCCACTGCGCACGCAGGCTTAAAATATCATGCCCTTGGTATTTATTTAAGTTTTCTGGGTCGGTGTAGTAGTTACCAACGCGTTGCCACTGCAAAGCAAACTGTGCATTGTTTAGTGCCTGCCATGTTAAATCGAAATTAGCAATATTACGCGGCGCGGTATCTATGTCGTTGCCGTTTATATTTAGACCGTTTAGCACTTGGTTGTCAGTGTAAGTATGCTTTGCGTGCGTGCCTGCAAAGTTGAGTGAGAGTGTATTTGTAAGCTGGTAATCAAGTTCAAGCTCAATACCGCGATGGCGAGAGCTGCCATTATTTACCGTAAAAAAGTCACTATCACGGTAAATCGTATTGTGTTTACTCATAGCGTAAACCGACACACCATAACGTAGTTTTTCGTAAATTCCTTTAATACCCAGCTCTGCATTATTAGCTATTTCGGCGCTTAAATTTGCAGTAGTTTGCTCGCGTTGTAATTGGTATAACTCAGCGGCTTGTGGCGCTCTGTAACCACGAGAAAAGTTCGCATAAAGCGTGTTATTTGTATTGTACTGATAACTCAACCCAAGCTTTGGCGATAAATTACTAAAACTATTTTTCCCACTTTCAGGGCGACTGTATCGGCAACCACCAAAGCCGCATTCTGTGCCATCGTCTTTTGTTCTACCAGCTAGCATATTATTGGTGTAGTCGTACTGCATATGCTCGTAGCGTACACCTGCAGTAAGTAACCATTTATTTAATTGCCAATCAATAGATGCAAAAGGCGCATAAAGCGTCGCGTTTACATCGTAATCGTAATGCTTACCTTGTGGCACTGTAGCAACTAAAAATGCAGAACCTTGAGTGGGCTCATTTTGGCTTTGAGTAAAGTCGGCTTGCGTGTATTCGCCATCAAGACCTAGGTTTACTTTTACATTACTTTGTAAATTATGTTGATAAAGCGATTGCACACCAAAGCCGGTTTGGCTGTTTTTTTCAAGCGGTGTGCCGGGTAAAAAATGCTTAAAAAAGTCCATGCTTTGGTCACGAAAATATAACGTAGTAGAGAGCACATCATCGTTATTTAATTGCCATGTTGCATTGCTCCATGCTCTAAATGCGCGTGCTTTTCTAAATGCGTCTGGGTCAAAGTTTTTTTGCGCGAGGTCTTCGTTTTTATAGCTTTCAAAGCCTGTAATAAATCCAGCCGTTTGCTGATCAAGATTTGTATAAGTAAGGCCTGAGGAAAGTAATAAATTATTATTTGAATAGCGATGGCGAATATTTACTTTTTGTTGCTCTACGCTTTCGTCGTCGCGGTAACCGCTATCGTCGGTAACACTTGCGTTAATGCCTATACCGCTGTTGCCGTAATCTTGTCCTGCGCGTAATTTGTAGCGAGTATAACCGTACGAGCCATAATCTAAGCCAACTAAGCCACCGCCTTGCGTGGTATCGGGCGTTATTACATTAATAACACCATGCACAGCGTTTGAGCCATAAAGTGCAGAGCCAGGGCCTTTTAGCACTTCAATACGCTGCGCCATTTCGCTGTGCGCTTCAAATAACTCGTTTATGTTACAAAACCCAGCGGCTCTCAGTGGTATACCATCTTCTAAGGTTAATATGCCACCACAAGCGCCAGCGCCCGAAAGTACGGGGGAGCGAAGTGCGGGTAAATACTCTTGGCCATTTCCGCGTTGAATATTAGCACCCGCTACACGTTGCAGGGCTTCTTCAATATGCGTAGGCGCTATGCTATTTAGCTGCGCTTCACTAAGTGTACTTATTGATAAAGGCAGTGGGGTAGATAGCGCTTCAATACGTGATGCCGTCGTTGTTATGGTTTCTATTGCATCGTTATTTTGATTGTTGGCAAACGCAGTGTGGCTAAAGGGTAATATCAGCGGCAAAAAATAAGGTTTCATACATTCCTTGAAAGTAATCTATATTGCATTGCCTCTATAATATGCGGTTTTAATGTGCTTTTAAACTCGTTGCGTTAAAGCGTACGTAACCTATAAACCCGATACGTAATTGATAAAACAAAACAAGCCGCAGCAGGAAACACCAAAGCCAGCACTAAGTAATGCTCAAATAAAACAAAACCGGCTACACCGCCTAATAAAAAGCCTGCAATAATAAGTAAAAACATAACGCCTTTACGCATATCAAATTGCTCACCTTTAAGTGCTTTACCTATCATTAAACCAAGGTCAGTAAAAATACCCGTTAAATGTGTGGTACGAACGACCGCACCACTGTAATTAGTGACTAACGCATTTTGTAACCCACAAGCAGCAGAGGCAAGCGTAATTGCATAAACATAAGATTGATTAAGTAGGTAGGCACTTGCTAACAGTAAAGCGCCTTCAATAAATAAGAGCGTATCGTAATGGCGGCCAAGTTTTAATGAACGCCCTGCAAGTAAAAAACCAGAAAGCGCCGAGCCCAACATAAAGCTAATGAGTATGCTAAATAACAGCAAAGCGGCTGAGGTATTGCTCATTAGCTTAATACCCAACAAAGTAACAGAGCCTGATAAGTGCGAAATGGCTTGATGCTCAAAACCTAATAAGCCTACAGCGTTAACGATGCCTGCTATAAATGCCAGTGTAAACGCGCCATATTCAACCCACTTTGGTAGTTTTGTAAACATTGGTTATCTCTTAATGTGTGCAGAGTTAATTATTGAGCTTGTGCTTTAAAACGCTTTATTTGTTCATCAACTAATTTTGTATCAATTACGCCACGCTTAAAAGCAATGTAAGTAGGAAATGTAAACTCATTTAATTGCCGAGCATAAATGTTTTTATATTCCTTTGAGTACCACAAACCCGCTTGATAGTTAGTTATTGCGTATTCAACGCGTTTTTTTCAAGTAGCTCAAAAGTGTCTTTAGTTGAAAGTGAACGAAGCAGATTATTCTCATCAAGGCTGTACTTTTTAGCGATAATTTTGGGAAGAATAACACCGGGTAACATAGCTATAGCGGCTTTTGATAAATCATCAATAAGCAGATTATCTTCATTTAACGTGAATAAACCAAACTTAGTGGTATGCAAAGGCTCGCTAGTAAAGTCTAAATATTCTGTACGCTCTTTATAGTTGGCCAATGAAAAATAGCAGTCGTAATAGCCCAGCTCCATCTCTTTTTTAACACGCGCCCAAGGTAAATGAATAACGTCAATTTTGAGGTTTAAGTTTTTTTCAATAAACTTAATGTAATCAATATCTAAACCTGTAAATGTATCGGCTTTTTCATCGTAAATAGTAAAAGGAGGGTAGTGCGTTGTAACGCAGCGCAGAGTTTTACTTGGCGCTGCAAGTAATAACGAGGGAAAAGTTAAGGCTAAAAACAGAAATATTGCGCGCATAAATATAAATTCGATATCTTTTAAAGTACATAACTTGAACGCCAATTATACAGTTACTGAGCTTAATTGCATTGATCTAAGTATTTTTACCTAGCGTATAAGTTAAAATTTGTGAGATATACCATGTTTAACGCAGAGCAGCAGTCACGCATTATCGAAATGGCGTGGGAAGATAGAACCCCCTACGAGGCTATAGAGAAGCTATACGGATTAAAGTATCCGCAGCTGGTGGTTTTTATGCGAGACAATGTTTCAAAAGGCAGTTTTAAAGTGTGGCGTAAGCGCCATGCAGGTCGTAAAACAAAACATTTAAAATTACGCGATCCCGCCATTATGCGAAGCCACTGTAAAACACAATATAAACAACGTTAAATAAGTGTTAGTTGTTTCATATGATGTTCATCCGTGTTTGTTAATCTTTAGCTATTAATTATGCTAGAGATTATTTATGAGAGCACCTATACACACAGTACTAATAGCATTGGCTTTATTTTCAATAAGCGCAGATGCAAAACCGCATAAAGATAAGCATGGTCATAAACACGGCCACAAAAAAGCATCATTCACATAAGCATAACGACAATGTCTACCTTTCTAAAAAAGAGGCTAAGCAGCTAATTCGTGCAGGTTGGACGCCACCAGTGCTAAGTAAAAGCTACCACCGAGGCGACTATTTAGATCGTGATTTATACAAACGAGGTAGAGTGATTGAACGCTCTAGAGATAATGGTACAGTGAGTATTGAAATAGACCGTACAGTTATCCATATGGTGCACGATACTCGAGAAATACTTTCAATTTTAAGTCGCTAAATTAACTTTATAAGGATATTAAAATGCTCATTGCGCTGGCTATAATTATTGGCTTTTTTTTACTGGTTACCTTACTACCTATGTCGTACAGCCAGCATTACTTAGTGCGTAGCTGCGACTTTGTTCGTTTACAGGTTTTTTATATTGCCAGTTTTGTCGCCGTTACTTCGTTGTTTTTATTATGGCAAAGTAGCGAAATAGGTTACGTGTTTATAGCCTTAACCTCATTACTTATAATGATTTTACAAGGTAAATGGATTTACCCGTATACGTGGCTTGCTAAAAAAGAAGTGCAAAGCGCACCTAAGCATATAGATCATAGTATAAGGATTATGTCGGCAAATGTACTTATGTCGAACCATAAAAGTGAGCAGTTAATTAGCCTTGTTGATGAGCATCAACCCGACCTACTTATTACGCTTGAGAGCGATAGCTGGTGGGAAAATAAATTATCAGTCATCAAAAAAAATTACCCGTATTACATAGAATGCCCTAAAGACAATCGTTACGGCATGCACTTATACAGCAAGTTTAAAATACTCGATGCACAAATATGTGAGCTCATAGAAGAAGATATTCCCTCAATTCATATTCTGTTTGAAAACGATGAAGGCCTGCAAATGCAAGGGCACTTTATTCACCCAGCACCGCCAAGCCCGACCGAAGAAGACTCATCGCGTCCGCGCGACTCAGAGCTAATAATGGTGGCTAAAGCACTTAAAAACCCAACACGACCTACCATAGTTGCCGGTGATTTAAACGACGTAGCATGGTCGCGTAGCACCCGTTTGTTTATGCAGATAAGTGGCTTTTTAGACCCTCGAAAAGGCCGTGGTTTTTATAACACCTTTCATGCAAGTTACTTTTTTATGCGCTGGCCGCTCGATCACTTATTTCACAGCCAAGGCTTTAAAGTAAAGCGTATTAAGCGCTTAGCTAAATACGGTTCTGATCACTTTGCACTGCTCACTGAGCTTTCTTTTGAGAATGCTAATCAGGAGTCGCTAGAAGATAAACCCGATGAACTTAAGCAAGAAGAAATCCAAGAGCTCGCAATGAGTAAGGCTGATAAGCGAAAGGTGCCGAGGTTTGAGAATAAGTGATAGCTGCTAATTCTAGCTATTCGTCAATAAGTCTTAACTTGCACTAGCTCAGATCTTAACTGTCAGGTGTTTGACTAATAATATTTAATCAAACCTGATGACAGTCTCATAAGTAAAGCGGACGTTAGTCATCTTGCATTGTGCGCAGTGCAAGGTGCGAATCCAAATAACTCCGCGACCACAAATACCCTGATAGTAGCTTTGTTACGTTTCGCCTAGATTGAAGCCTTGTTTATCTAACCACTTTTCATAGATTTCATAGTGATAACGCCCAGCATCTTCGAAGCGTAGTTTGGAATCCAAATCATTTTCTTTTTGAGCGCAGAAGCGTAATTTATCGAAGATTTTACAGGTGAATAAATTAATAAACGCTATGATTGTTTCTTCAGGTTGATGCCCTAAAACGTTTCTGCAATCCGTAACAACTGCTTCGAACAAGTCGCTTTTACAATATTCTTCTACTTCTAAGTACCTGCCTGCTTTTTGAAAGTATGGGATTATTTTTGTATAACTTGAGTGACTATAACCACCAGTTTTCCCCATTTTAGGAATAATGGCTTGTAATACTTCAATCGCTTCATCAAATCGTTTTCCTTTAGCTAGAGAAGTGGCTATTTTTAACTGAACATTAATTTCACTCATGACTTCCTCAAATACATAACAGTTTAATCATAGGAAAGTTCTCTCTTTTTCGGCCGTAACTTCGCCTGTCTATATTCAAAAGCAATATATCAATATTAATTAGATTTACTAGGGGCTGTTGATCTTTGTAGTACATATATCAATCAGCCCACATTGGTAGCCACATCATAGTAAATGCTAAAGCGAGCATTGAATGATAATTTCGTTCAAGCTTTTCATACCGCGTGGCT
>NZ_JACGWD010000105.1:0-9178 GCF_014077565.1 Pseudoalteromonas sp. 5Ae-yellow | reverse complement strand
TTTATGCTGTTTAAATTCATTAAAGCTAGAGCGATAGGGTAATAGCTCTAGCTTGGCATACTGGCAGGATCAGTCAATAGCTAAAAAAGATCCTTAGAAAATAATTTGTCTTGGTGAATAGTTACAATAAAATTTACATTTCTTGGCAAAGCTCATTATCCCATTCCTGCGGTAAATTGCTTTTTATATGCTCTATAAAAGCACGCTGCTTTTTGGCTAATTTGCCAAAAGGATAACATAACCAAATAGGAACAGGATGACCTACCCAATCTTTTAAACAACGCTCAAAGCATTCGGGGTGAGCATTAAGACGCATGTTTGCTTGCCATAGAGGCAGTAAACCAAGCCCATGCCCTTGGCTTATTGCATCTCCTTGTAACACCAACTGATCTGACTGAATTCGTGACGAAGGAACTAGTACACTTAATGTTTCTCCTCCTTGGTTTGTCATAACTAACTGCTCATTTTTATTGCCAATTAATTGTAACCAGTGAGTATTTATTAAATCTTCCGGTGAGTTAGGATAGCCATTACACTTAAAGTAATCTTTACTACCAAATACCCCCTGCCAAAGAATACAGAGTTTTTCTTGGCGTTGGCTGGATTCAGGTAACTGTCCCATACAAAGCAAAATATTGTCTTGCCATTGGTTTGAGTTAGATTTTATATCTGTTTTAAAAGTCACGCTAACATCTGGAAAGCGCGTTAAAAACTGAGTAACAACATCACCTAGCCAGCCTCTTAATAAGCCGCTATCAACATAGATAACTACTTCACCCTGTACTTTTTCATCTAAGGTGTCTAATTCTTGTTTAGCTTCTTTCGCTATACTTAGTATTTGCTCACAATAATCGTAAAAACACAGCCCTGCCTCTGTAGGCACCAAGCTGTTAGGCATTCTTTTAAGTAAAATACTCCCTACATCTTGCTCTAAGTTTTTAAGATGTCGGCTAATAGTTGATTTAGATAACTGCAGTGCTTTTGCCGAGTTTGATAAGCTTCCTGAACTAACCACAGAGACAAAACTACGTAATTCTTTAAATTGAGGCATTGCAACATCCCTACTGCGTTTAATACGCTCAGTGACGGCTAATTTACATGCTAATAAACTAGCCATTACACGAGCAAACGATCAACATGTGTTGCAACTTTGGCAACACACTGTTCCACTTAATTCCCTTTACATGATAACAGTAAGTATTATCATTTGCACTCTTGAATTTAGGCCTATATGTAAAGGAGAACATTTTAATGTCCAAACGATCAATGTCGAAGTTAGTACCATTGACCTGTAAAAAGTTACCTCTCGCTATTTTGATCCCTATAGCCATGAGCGCTTCAGCGGCAGAAAAAACAAATGAAATGGAAACAATGGTTGTAACGGCAACCGGTTATCAGCAGAAAATTATAGATGCCCCTGCATCTATTTCGGTCATATTACAAGAAGAGCTACGTAAACAATCTTATACCACTGTTGTTGATGCTGTTCGCGATATACCAGGCGTATATGTAACTGGTGGCGGTAATATGCAAGATATTAGTATCCGTGGTATGGATGATCAATACACATTATACCTTGTCGATGGTCGCCCTCTTTCGGCAGGTCGTTCAGTAAATACTAATGGCTCAGATGGGGGTAAACAAATAGGTATTCCACCACTTGCAATGATTGAACGTGTGGAAGTTATTCGTGGTCCTATGTCATCACTTTACGGCTCTGAAGCAATGGGCGGAGTGATTAATATTATTACTCGTACTGCTCCACAACAATGGGCCGCAAGCTTAGCCGCAAGCTATACTTCATCTATGAATGATGTGAGTAATGATCAATACAATACCGACTTTTACGCTGGCGGTGCGTTAATTAAAGATGTATTAGGCATGGAGCTTACAGGCTCAATACAACATACAGATGAAAGTGATTACTCTGGCGGTGGCGACGCTACTGCTAGCCGCCCAGACTCAGATACAACCCAATTTGGGGTTAAATTTAACTGGGCCGTTGATGATAAAAACAAGGTGAGTCTAGCCTACGATACATCAAATATTGATTTTGAGCATACACCAGGTAACTCAATAGCTATTGATGCAGAAGGCTCACAGTACGAATTTGAAAAACAAATGTACTCCCTCACCCATATGGGTAATTACGGAAAATTAACAACAAACACTTATATTCAGCAAGATTTATCTGAACGCGTGCAAGATGAAGATAAAAAAGAAGAAATAATTACGTTTAATACATCTGCAACTTATGCAGCAGAGCAACATATTTACACTGTGGGCGCACGATATAAAACCGAAGAACTTGTTGACGAAACGAATGGTTTACTAGATGCCAACGTGGCTATTGCCAGTGATACTGTTGACCGATGGATTGGGGCTTTATTTACTGAGGTTGAATGGAACTTTATAAAAGACTTATCCATAACTACCGGTTTAAGATACGATAACGATGAGCAATTTGGTTCTCATTGGTCACCTAGGATTTATGCTAACTGGCATGCAAATAACCGCTTTACTGTTAAAGGAGGGGTTTCTACAGGATATACTCAGCCTTCATTATCTCAAGCTACTGCAGGCTTTGGTCGAGGCACAGGTGGGGGCGGATCTCCTAACCTATCTTCCACTGGAACATCCATTTCACGTGCCCTGATAATAGGTAACCCTGACTTAGATCCAGAAACTAGCGTTAACTACGAAGTTAGTTTTATTTATAACGATCCTAAAATTGGACTATCGACCAGCTTAACGTTTTATCATACTGATTTTGATGATAAAAAAGCAGAAGATCGCTACTGTATTAGTGAAAATATTGATAGAAATGATTTTGAAAACTATCAATGTGAATTCAGTGGGAACACTTATCAATTTTTGAGTACGCAAAAAAATATTTCAGAGGCAGAAATGCAAGGGGTAGAAGCGACTGTAAACTACCGTATTGCCGACAACCTTCGCTTTAAAGCTGACTACTCTTTTACAGACTCTGAGCAAAAATCTGGAGACTTTGCAGGCGAGCCTTTAAATAAAATACCCAAGAGTATGGCTAATGCAACCTTAAACTGGGATGCGAGTGACACGATAAATTTATGGAGTCGTGTAAACTACCGTGGTGAAACTACTGACTATTTAAGCCGTACAAGCTTAAGTGATGGTACACCCGGCTACACCATGATGGACATAGGCGCACAATATTGGATGACTGATAATCTGAAAGTAATGGCTGGTTTATACAATGTTACAAACCGTGTAGTGACCAATGAAACCTACGGCGTTGTGCTAGACGGAAGAAGACTTACGGTCAGTTTTAATTTTGAGTTTTAATAAAAGTAATTCAACGGAGCGTTTTTAAAACGCTCCGTTTGTTTAACAAAAAACAGTTGTTTTAGTTTTAGCGCATAGTTTTGTATTTAAAAGCGCTGTATATAAAAACGCTATATTTCAAAACACTACAGATTTAAATCAAGCACCTCAACGCCTTTAGCAGGTACGGCGCAGCAAATTAGCGCCTGCCCTGTCTCTACTGGGTAACTTACGGTATTGCGATACACCACAGCTCCTGCATTTATTTTTACAGCGCAACTGCCGCAACTGCCGTTTCGACAGCCAAACTCAGGTTCTAAGCCATGGGATTCGGCTACATTAAGTATAGTGTTATCGCCTTTATTCCAGCGCTGTTCAAAGCCCGATTTACTAAATTTAATGATGGTGTTGTCTGCTTCTTCTACGCTAATCTCTTTGCTTTTATTAGGCGCTTCGCTTGTGTTAAGTACTTTGCGCTTAATACTGGAGGGTCCAAATGCTTCAGCAAATATGTTTTTATCCTGCACACCGAGCAATAACAGCTCGTTATATACGTGTTGCATAAACGCTTGCGGTCCACATAAAAAGAACTCGTAATCATCAAGTGGTAAATAATACCTAAACACATCCGCATTTATGCGCCCTTTTAAATCAAAGCTTTCGTCTTTTAAATTAAAACTCTCATCTTTTACGTTAAAGCCATCGCCTTGTTTTTCATCAAGCTCAGGCTGAGATAAAAGTGAGTAGTAATCAATTGCCCCGCCACTCGTATCTGCAAGTGTTTTTAGCTCGTTATAAAACGCACGCTGTTGGGCACTTTTAGCACTATGGAAAATATGCAAAGGGCGTGTATAGCGGGTTCTTAACCCTTCATTGGCAATATGTTTAGCCATTGAGATCATAGGTGTAATACATATCCCGCCACCAATTAGTACTGCTGGTTTGGCGCTAGTTGGGTCAATAAAAAACTGCCCTTGTGGGTATTTAGCTAAAATAACGTCGCCTACTTTTACCTCATCATGAAAGTAGTTAGACACCTCGCCACTGAGCTCTTTTTTAATCGATAACCGATAAAATAGTTCATGAGGGCTCGATGACACGGTGTAGGTTCTAATAACAGGTTTGCTGTTACTGCTATTGCTATTGCTACTATTTTTACATGGTATTTGTACAGTTAAATGCTGCCCAGCTTTAAACGGTAACAAGGTTGTATTGTTATGCCCTTCTAAATAAAAGGAGGTAATTACATTATTTTCTTTAATTATTTTAGTTACTTTTAAAGGCTGCCAAGTATGTTTTAGTTTTTCGGCTTGTTTGTTTTTATCAGCCTCAAGCCATGTGCCCGTCATTTTAGTGTTAGGGGAATAAGCATCAAATTTAGCACTAAACGGGAGTAAATTTTTAAGCCTCATTCCTTTAGTGAGGGTAAATTTCCAGCCTCGGTCTGCGCCAATAAAGCCTTCAAGCTCTGGGTGCCCGTCCCATAAAACTTCAACGCTGCCAGTAAGCATTAATACATTACCCGTGTCAAAATCAGGAAATAACAAACCTGCTTTTGGGTTTAATAAAAAGTTACCTAAGGTATTAAAAAAATTGTTACCTGCGTAATCAGGAATCGTTAATGTGTTGCCTTTGCGTTTTACAAAACCCGGCAACCCACCACGGTGAGAAACATCAACACCTTCAATTTCTGGGTTGTTTTTTGCGGTTATAAAACTCGAAACAAAAAATGTATCGGCGGTGTCAATTAACGCACTAGCTGCGTTATCAAGTGTATTAAATTCAACTTTTTGCAGTGCATTACTTTTAAGTAAAGGGTCTGTGTTGAACACTAAGTCGCGCGTTTGAATATACTGCGGGCAATTTCCAAAGGATTGATCAACACAAAAACTCACCTGATTATCATTAATTACCTCACCTACGCGCACATTTAAACGGTTACGCCTACGCGTGCTTAGCTCAATGCCTAATAAACCAATTGGCGAGCCGGCAATATTTAACGTGTTATGTAAGGGGTCGTTTTTATCAACCGCGTGGGTCATTAATAATGATGTGGGTGTGGGTGAGCTTAAAAAGCCAGGCATACCTGAAACAATAGATACCCACGGATCAGCGTTTTCATCAACACTGCCTGCAACCACAAATGGTAACTGCTCAAAAAAGGCTTGATGCTGCTCTGGCATAAATGAGCGCACAGCACGTTTGCCAAATGTTGCCATTATTTCTCGTTTACCGAGTTTGTCTTGTATTGCCAGCTCGCCTTCATGAAAAGGGGAAGCATCTATTGAGTTTGTGTTAGTCATTTTGATCGTAATTCGTGTGCATATTTCATGGGTTAAATTTAACGCAATACACAATGAATGATAATGGGTGTTTTATTGACTGATAATGCACAAAACAATGACAATACTTGCACCCTCTTAGTGCCAGGCGCGCACCAACATATAACAAAACAGGTTTTATCCTCACTCTAAAAACACATTTAATACTATTTAAACAATAACTTAAAAAACTGGCTGTATTTTTGCAAACATTCTATTAACAAGCCCGTTTTACTTACGGCAAAAATTTAGGTTGTTAGCACAATAGCTATTAGCAACCATCGGCAAAGAAGCCCGCACACAGTTATGCATAATGCGTATTTGTGGCGGGCTTTTTTGTTAATTGTATTTAAACCGTCACTTTAAGGAATGCCCTATGCAAACCTCGCAAAAAATACTCATTATTGGTAATGGTATGGTCGGACACCACTTTGTTGAGCAAATGCGCCAAAGCGATGCCAACGCAGACATTACTGTACTTTGCGGAGAAGCAAATCTTGCATACGATCGCGTGTACTTATCAAGTGTATTTGATGGCAAAACAGCCGCCGATTTAGCACTTACCACTCACGACAACTACAAACAGCTTAATATTAATGTGCATACCAGCCAGTGGGTTGAAGGCATTGATAGAACAGCAAAAATAGTGACCACATTAACCGGTGAGCAATACCCATACGACAAACTGATACTCGCGACAGGTTCGTTTCCGTTTGTGCCGCCTATAAAAGGTAACGACCAACCTCATTGTTTGGTGTATCGCACATTAGAAGATTTAGAACAAATAAAAGCCAGTGCCTCTGTAAGTAAAAGCGGTGTTGTTATTGGCGGTGGTTTGTTGGGGCTTGAAGCTGCAAATGCCATTAAGCAACTGGGGCTTGATACCAACGTAGTTGAGTTTGCACCGCAGCTTATGGCTGTTCAACTTGATGGGCAAGGCGGTACGCTACTAAAAAATAAAATAGAAAAACTTGGCGTAACGGTACATACATCAAAGGCAACCAGCGAAATAGTAAAAGGCGAAACCAAACGCTTTAGATTAAGTTTTTCGGACGAAACATTTTTAGAAACAGACCTGATTTTATTCTCTGCCGGTATTCGCCCGTATGATCAGCTAGGGAAAATTGCTGATTTAGAGCTTGGTGAACGCGGCGGTATTATTATTAATAACCAATGCCAAACGTCAGATCCTGATATTTTAGCCATTGGTGAATGTGCCCTGTGGGACAAAAAACTATTTGGTTTAGTTGCACCAGGTTACAACATGGCGCGCGTTGCAGCGAGCCAGTTAAGTGGTGGCGAGCTTGAGTTTTTAGGTGCTGATATGAGTACTAAACTTAAGTTGTTAGGCGTAGAAGTAGGCTCAATTGGCGACGCTCATGCAAAAACGCCAGACTGTAAAGAACTTATATATCAAGATGCTATTCGCGGCTGTTATAAAAAAATCATACTAAGTGAAAAAGGCGATAAATTACTGGGCGCTGTACTTGTTGGCGATACCAGCGATTACGATACTTTATTACAGTACATGCTTAACGACATGGACTTACCAGAAAACCCTGAGTGTTTAATTTTACCAGACAGCGGCGGCGCGCCGTCGTTATCGGGCAGTGCCCTACCCGACACCGCCACTATTTGTTCGTGTCACAATGTGAGTAAAGGCGACATTGTAGGTGCAATTGATGGCGGCTCATGCGATTTAGCCTCGGTAAAATCATGTACTAAAGCAGCAAGCGGCTGTGGTGGTTGTGCGGCATTATTAAAATCAGTTGTTGATAACGAATTAGCAAGTCGTGGAGTTGAAGTAAACAACCATGTATGTGAGCACTTTGCGTATTCACGCCAAGAACTACTGCACATGGTAAAAGTAGAAAGCATTAAAAGCTTTGATGACTTACTAACTAAACACGGTAGCGGTCATGGCTGTGAAATATGTAAACCTGCCATTGGCTCTATTTTAGCCTCAACATGGAACGACTTCATTTTAGAACCCGCTCATGTTGGCTTACAAGACACTAACGATACGTACCTAGCAAACATGCAAAAAGATGGCTCGTACTCTGTGGTACCGCGTATTGCGGGTGGCGAAATAACGCCCGACAAACTCATTGTAATTGGACAAGTAGCCAAAGACTTTAACCTGTACTGCAAAGTAACTGGCGGTCAACGTATTGATTTATTTGGTGCGCGCTTAGAAGAGCTTCCTGTTATTTGGGAGCGACTTATAGAAGCCGGATTTGAGACCGGTCATGCCTATGGTAAGTCACTCAGAACCGTTAAATCGTGTGTGGGTAGTACGTGGTGTCGTTATGGTGTGCAAGACAGCGTTGGACACGCAATTGAAATTGAAAACCGCTACAAAGGGTTACGTGCACCGCATAAATTTAAAATGGCGGTATCGGGTTGTACCCGCGAATGCGCCGAAGCACAAAGTAAAGATATTGGCATTATAGCCACCGAAAACGGCTGGAACTTATACGTGTGTGGTAATGGCGGTATGCGCCCTCGCCATGCTGATTTATTTGCGACCGATTTAGACACACCAACACTGATTAAATACATTGACCGTGTAATTATGTTTTACATTAAAACGGCTGACAAATTACAGCGTACATCGGTATGGATGGAAAATCTTGAAGGCGGTTTAGACTACCTTAAAAGCGTAGTTATTGACGACAGCTTAGGTATTTGCGACGAGTTAGAAGCGCAAATGGAATTAATTACACAAACCTATGCGTGTGAGTGGAAAAAAGCAATTGAAAACCCAGATGCTGCCAAACGATTCCGCCAGTTTGTTAATAGCCCCGAAACCGACGACAACATTCTATTTGTGCAAGAGCGTAACCAAATTCGCCCTGCTACAGAAGCCGAAAAACGTGAGCAACGTAATACACAAAACCGTATTCCAGTAATGGAAGTTGAAGAGGAGCAAGCTGATGTCTTGGCATAATATTGGAACAATCGACAACCTAGTGGCTAATAGCGGCGTATGTGCATTAGTTAATAATCAGCAAGTGGCTATTTTTTACATTCCACAAAATCCAACGGCTGTGTTTGCTATTAGTAACTACGACCCAATTGGCAAAGCTAATGTATTATCACGTGGTATTATTGGCTCAATCGACAATAAATTAGTTGTCGCATCGCCTTTATATAAGCAACACTTTTGCCTAGAAACAGGCGAATGTTTAGAAGCAGAAGCAATACACTTACCGGTTTTTAATGCAAAAATTGAAGATGGAAGTGTATTTATAAGCTCTGAACCAAAAGTTACAACAGCTGTGGCTTAGGGGAATAGTATGAGTGTATTGTCTTATTTTTCGGGTATTGAAAACGTGTGGCTAAATAAGCTTGTTGCTAAGTTAACGAGCTCAAATAGTCGCAGTGCTAAAAGCGGCAATGTTTATATAATTGGTGCGGGTCCAGGAGATACCATCTCTCATTTTAAGCTTCAAGGTCGTATTTAACTTTCTTGGAGCTTAAACGCTTCTTGGTTTTTTATTACACCAAAACATATATGAATGAGCTTTCGCATATTTGCACACACAGCTTGC
>NZ_JACGWD010000001.1:0-133503 GCF_014077565.1 Pseudoalteromonas sp. 5Ae-yellow | reverse complement strand
GTCGTGTTGAAGCTGGTATCATCCGCATCAATGACGAAGTAGAAATTGTTGGTATCAATGATACAACTCGTTCTACTTGTACTGGTGTTGAAATGTTCCGTAAGCTTCTTGACGAAGGTCGTGCTGGTGAGAACATTGGTGCACTTCTACGTGGTACTAAGCGTGAAGACGTTGAACGTGGTCAAGTACTAGCTAAGCCTGGTTCAATCAACCCACACACAACATTCACTTCAGAAGTATACGTACTTTCTAAAGATGAAGGTGGTCGTCATACTCCATTCTTCAAAGGTTACCGTCCACAGTTCTACTTCCGTACAACTGACGTAACAGGTGACGTACAGTTACCAGAAGGCGTAGAAATGGTAATGCCTGGTGATAACATCAAGATGACAGTAACTCTAATCGCGCCAATCGCGATGGACGAAGGTCTTCGTTTCGCTATCCGTGAAGGTGGCCGTACTGTTGGTGCTGGTGTTGTTGCAACTATCGTTGAGTAATCAACTGTTGTAATGCATTAAGCATTAAAAAAACCCGAGCTTAGTCTCGGGTTTTTTAATGCCTGTAATTTATGTAATGTGAAGGTGGCTCTCTTACCTTAGGCATCGGTGCTTTGTAGCAACTATCGTTGAGTAATCAACTGTTGTAATGCATTAAGCATTAAAAGTATTAATGTTATCGCTGTAACAGAGTAGGAGCATGAACTTAATCAGTTAGTAACCAGCATTCTTACGTAACTCATCAAGCATATCTTGGTTACCCATCATTTCGTCAAGCGTTGTCCTGACTGCATTGTCAGAACTATTGTTATAAACTGAAAGTAGATGCTGCGCCATTTGCTTCGTATAACCATCTTGTTTATTTTGAGCTTGGTAGTATTGCGCCATCAACCCTTGTGCAGCTAAGCGACGGATATAATCATTCGTGTCTTGCTCTAACAAGTTTGTAAATTGCTCTGCAAGGCGGTAATCAAGTACCGGTGTTTGAGTTGTTAACTCAACAGCTTGAATTTTAAATTTTTCGTCACTACTGTTGTTCGCTAAATTTAAAATGTTACCTACTACTTCATAGTCATACTCAGGCATACTCGATTTATTCAAGATAAACATATTCATTTGCAGTTGGCTCAGTGCAGCTAACCTATTTAAATCAGAGATGCTTGGATCTAAAGTTTGCTCTCTTAATTGAGAGTTTATTTGTTTAGCATAATCAGGTTCTGATTTGATCCTTAAATCATAGTCTTCTGGTAAGTCTGCATAAAAGCTATAAAGAGGATTTTGCTCACGTCGTTTTTCATCTTCTTGCTGCTGTTTTTCCTCTAGTACGTCAAGAACAAGTTCCTTAAATTCGTCGGTATCTTGTTCTTGATAAGAGCCATTAGCGTGCAGTGTTAAGTTTGCTACTTTGCGTTGTAGCGAACTTACTTTCTTGCTTAGTTCGTCAATTAAGGCTTCATTTGATTGCTGATATTCTGCAGGAGTACTAATAGAAACTGTGGGGCTTAGCTGTTGCTGCTTGGGTTTATTAAGCGAACTGGACTGATCTTTAAAAAATGTTCCGTAGCATGAAATTACCAAGGCAAGTGTTGCTATAGTAATCGCAATAGTTCCTTTGTTTATAGTCATAAAATAATCTGCCTCTAAAATGGGTAATTTATCTGTTTTCGAAATATAAGTCTGTTAAAAAATGTGTTAAATGAGGATGAAATATACGGGTTAATTAAGAAGGCGGGGCGTGAGTGGCGAAATACGGTGTTTAAATTGGCTATAAGCGCTAGACCTAAGCCTAGCGCGTAAAGCTTAATGCGATTTTGCGTATTGCTCAGCTTGTTTCCACACTCTTAGTGTATTGCCGCTTAAAATCTTTTTAATATCGGTGTCGCTGTAACCTCTGTCTATCAAACCTTGAACTAGATTTGGGTAGCTAGATACATCTTTTAAGCCGATAGGTAATGAATCGCCAACTCCATCATAATCAGAGCCAATACCTACATAATCAATACCAATTAGCTCAACTACGTGATCAATATGGTCAAGTACTTGCTCAAGACTTGCAAATGGATACGGATTTTTAGCACGGTACGCAGCATCAAAATCTTTACTTAACTTAGTACCTTCTTTTTTAGCTGACTCTTTTGTACTTTTTAATTGCTTGCCCCAGCTACCTGCTTTAGCGGTAACAAAGCTTGAGCCAAAATTGATTTGAATAACACCGCCATTTTCCTTCAGCGCTAATAGCATATCGTCATTCATATTACGCTCAAAGCCAGGCGTGTATTTACGAAGTGATGAATGAGAGGCAATTACTGGCGTTTTAGAGAGCTCCATAACCTGATAAAACGCATCATCAGAAATATGCGATACGTCAATTAGCATGCCTATATTATTCATTTCAGTGACAAGCTTTTTACCGAATGGGCTTAAGCCTTTCCATTTACGGCGTATATCGTAAGACGAATCCGAAATATGGTTGCTTTGCGAGTGCGCTAGCGTGATGTAACGAATGCCACGGTCGTAAAAGTGCTGAAGGTTTTTCATATCACCTTCGATTGGAGAGCCATTTTCCATACCCATGGCTATAGACAGCTTACCTTGTTTAAATTGCTCTTCAATATCAGAGCTTGAGTTAGCAATAGCAAACTTATTGGGTGCGCGCTGGATTATGGCTTCCATACTATCAATCATTTGATTGGCTAGCTGGTAGCTTTTTCCTTTACCCTCAAACTCTAAATGCGCAGGAATATAAATCGACATAAACGGTGCGTTTAAACCGCCTTTTACAGCGCGAGGATAGTCAAAATCGCCATCACTAGTTGCTTTGGTTACATCAACCCAGCTTTCGTGAATTCGATAAGGTACGTCAATATGGGTATCAATTAAAATGGTATCTTTAGCGAGTTTAATTGCCTTATCAGATGCTGTTATTGTTTGTTCTGCTTGGGCTTGGCTAGTTAAAGCTAGTGATATGGCTACCACTAGAGTGCTGAGTTTTATCATGTTTTGGCTCTTTGGGTAAAAAGCCATTGTGTACGTTCAATTCAAAAGTTACAAGTACTACGCCCTAATCAAACGACTGTGCTTGATGCTCTTCACTTTGCAGCGCTTTAAATTCACCTTTTGAAATTATAGTTACAGACTCGTGTAATTCTGAGAAAAACACCATCGCTTCGCCATTTTTAAGCTGCAGCTTTACTTGGCTTACTTTAGATTCGATGCTTGCCTCTACTTCACCATAATCGGTACCTTCGCGTAATACGTAGCTTTCGATTAAGTTATAAAGAGTGTCTTGATCGAGTTGTTCAAAAGGGATAATCATTACTACTTGTTACTCGCTTTATTTGATACGTGCTGGCTAAAATAATGAGGGACGGCTTTTTCTAACCAAAATATAGGTTTAAACGGATTTTTACCGCTAATAAAACCAACATGCCCGCCCTTGTCAGAGATGCGCAGCGTAACATGCTCACTTACGTCTTGCCTACTCGGTACGGCTTTAATTGAGAGCATAGGGTCGTCTTTGGCATGAATAATAAGTGTGGGTATAGCGATATCTTTTAAGTACGGCATAGCACTGGCTTTACGATAGTAATCGTGGGCATTTTCAAAGCCATGTAACGGTGCTGTAAGTTGGTTATCGAACTCTAATAAATCATCAATATTCATTAATTGATCGGTAGTTATAGGAATTTGCTGCTTAATTTGCGGTAATTTACGTTGCATCGACTTTTTCATGCGATCGAGCAAATACTTTTGATAAATTTTACCTAAGCTTTTACGAATAACATCACTTGATGATGATAAGTCATAAGGCGCCGATACCACTGCAGCTGCATTGAGTGGGCAGTTTGTATTCTCTTCGCCTAAGTACTTAGCAAGCACATTACCACCAAGCGAAAAGCCCACGGCAACCATCGCTCTATCTGGGTATTGTTGCTTAAGATGATTTATAAAAAAGGCTAAATCGGCGGTGTCACCGCTGTGATAAGCACGTGGAAGGCGGTTTACTTCAGTTGAGCAGTTTCTAAAGTGCATAAGCACAACTGCATAACCTTGTTTTTTTAAAGCCTTCATCATGCCTTTGGCATAAAAGCTATTTATATTGCCTTCAAGGCCATGCAAAACAACAGCAAGTGGTGCGGTTTCGTTATGTGGAAGTGACCATGCGAGCTCAATAAAGTCACCATCAGGTGTATCAAGTTGCTCAAGTTCGTAGCGAGTGTGGTGAAATGGGCGGAAAAAACGCGGCATTATGGTTTGAACGTGACGATTAGTCATCCACCATGCTGGTTTGAACTGAGAGATCATGTTTGTACTACGCACTTTGTATTAAACGAAAAGCTAGTGTACCAAATTTTTCGCTTCAGAAAATAAAAAGCGCCTAACTAGTAAACTAATAAGGCGCTTTAGTGCGTCGTGCTTAATTTTGGTCAGGAATTTCTGCATCATGTATTTTTTTCAGAAAGAAAAAAGCAAAAAAGATACACAAAGAAACAACGATAGTTAAAAATCCAAAAGACATAAATAAAACTGGATCTGTAAAAAAATCTCTAAAGAATACGCTCATGATTTGTTCCCCTCGTTGTTGATGGGTTAATCATAAGCGGTGTTTAGAAGGCCCAACGTGATCGAGATCAAGTTATTTACATAAGCAGATGTAGGAGCGAAGCTAAGTTGATTTAGATCATGATTTGAGGACTAATAAGTTATTACCAAAGGGTAAATAGAGTTTTTCGCTTGAAATAGTGAGCTGATCGTAATCCATGTTTTTTCACTTCCTCCAAAGCGTAGTGCTTTTAACTTTTTTGAGTAAACTACTTAAAAAATTTTCACAAAGAGAAAAGAATGAGAAGTAAATGAGGGTAGAGCTATAAACTACTTGAGCCAAACAACCGCTCAATATTTATATTTTTATCTAAGTAATCTAGTTTGTTTTCCTCTAAAAGCGAAGCGCCTCTTAACCTCTTTGTGAATAAATTACTTAAAGGTTTTTTGCACAAAGAAAATAGAATGAGCAGTGGAGGAGGGTATAAAAAGTCGCAGCCTAAGTGGCTTTCACATATAGCTCAATATTGTTTGGCTCTGCATACTCGACTAATTCAAACTCATTTACTGTTTCAATCAACATATGTTGCTGTTGTTTTTCAAGCTTTAGCTCAGCGCTTAGTAACTCTGCGCGTATTGTGGCGTAATCACTTATTGAATTTTGGTTAGTTTTTAAATAGCTACGTGCAGCACGTAGCGGTTGCAAGGCTTGGTTATCAAACTCATTAATTACGTTTATTAACTCACTTAGTTGCTCGGCGTTAACGCTTAAATTTAATGAATCTAAATAAAGTAGTAACAAGCACAAATTTACATTTTTACCTTGCTGGTTTTGTAGTGCCAGCAAGGTTGTTTGTTGATCAGGCTTTGCGTACAAGGTGCACGCAAATTGCCAAAAATGGTCGCTATTGAGCAAGTTCATCAGCGAATGCCTGTTCTTTTTCTTCCATTTCTTCAAGTGCCATCAGTAGCTCTTCTTCAATGTCGTTAAGTTTAGGCGTAAGCGTTGCTTGCTTGGCCAATAACTCTTTGAGTTTGGCTTTGTTGTCGTCGTTGTAGAGTTCGTTGTCGCCAAGGGCTACTTCCACTTCACTTAATTCGGCGGTAAATTTATCGAGTTGCTTTTCAAGCTTTTCAATTTGCTTTTTAAGTGGCTGAGTGGCTTTTCTAAATTCAGCCTCTAAGCGCTTTTGCTCTTTACGGTTAACACCAGGATTAGCTTTAGGTTCGTCGCTTTGCTGTGCTTTAACTGCTTCTTTATTGGCGTTAAGTAGCCATTGATAATACGCATCTAAGTCGTAACCAAATTGCGTTACTTTGCCATCATCTACTAAGTAAAACTCATCGGCAGTGTTTTTAAGCATATGGCGGTCGTGCGATACGGTAACCATAGCGCCTTCAAAGCCTTGCAGTGCCATAACAAGTGCATGGCGCATTTCTAAATCAAGGTGGTTAGTTGGCTCATCGAGAAGCAGTAGGTTTGGCTTTTGGTATACCAACATGGCAAGTACTAAACGTGCTTTTTCGCCGCCTGAAAAAGGGGCTACAGGCTCAAGTGCTTTATCGCCAATAAAGGCAAAGCCACCTAAAAAGTCACGTAGTGATTGCTCAGTGGCTTTTGGGTCTAGTCGTTGTATGTGCGTTATTGCACTGGCTTTTAAATCAAGAGATTCAAGCTGATGCTGCGCAAAATAACCAATATTTAAACCATGGTGCTGCGCAACTTCGCCCGCTTGTGGCTCTAAGTCGCCAGAAAGCAGTTTAATTAACGTTGATTTACCCGCACCATTTCGGCCAAGTAAAGCAATTCGGCTGCCTGGTACTAGGTTTAGCTCTATATTATTTAAAATAGTGACGTCACCATAACCCGCTTTGGCTTTATCTATTGTCATTAGTGGGTTTGGTAATGCTTTTGGCTCTGCAAACTCAAAGTTAAAGGGCGAGTCGGCATGTGCCGGCGCTAGTTTTTCCATGCGTTCAAGTGCTTTCACACGGCTTTGTGCTTGTTTAGCTTTACTGGCTTTTGCTTTAAAGCGCGTTATAAACTGCTCAAGGTGGGCAATTTGATCTTGTTGCTTATCAAACATCGCTTGTTGTTGTAATAAACGCTCTGCTTTTTGGCGTTCAAACTGAGAGTAGTTACCTTTGTACACATTGATAAGTTGCTTATCTACATGCCAAATTTGATCAACCACCGCATCTAAAAACTCACGGTCATGCGATATAAGTACAAGGGTGCCGGTATACGCACGTAAAAAGCGTTCAAGCCAATAAACGGCATCTAAATCAAGGTGGTTTGTTGGCTCATCGAGAAGTAGTAAATCGGCGTCGCGTATTAATGCTTGGGCAAGATTTAAACGCATACGCCAACCACCCGAAAAAGAGCTGACAGGGTTTTCTATTAGGTTATTGGCAAAGCCTAAGCCGTGTAATAGCTCACCGGCGGTCGATTCAATGCTGTAGCCTTTAATGTTTTCAAGCTGAATATGTACTTTGGCTTGTGTGTCGCCATCGTTGTTTTTCTCGGCCTCACGCAGTGCTATACGCATTGCATAGTATTCTGGGTGGCCTTGAAGTACATAATCAATCGCGCTTATTTCAAGGGCAGGGGTTTCTTGCTTAACAGAGGCAATAGACCAATCTTTTGGAATGCTGCAGTTACCGGCATCCAGTTGTAATTCAGATTTTAGTAAACCAAATAACGTTGATTTTCCACAGCCATTAGCGCCAACAAGGCCTACTTTGTGTTCTGGAAATAATGTAGCTGATGCGTTTTTTAATAAGGCTTTACCGCCACGAAGTAGTTCTATTTCTGATATTTGGATCATGAATGCGTTACTTTACTGTGCCCTTGTTAAGTTGGCGCTATCATAACATAGAACTTAATGCTCTTATCAAGCGTATCAACAAGTGAAGTTATACGATAAAATAGCGGCAGTTCAAACCACAGGAAAAATGTTGTGAGACAAAAGAAGCGATTTATTGCTGGTGCATCGTGCCCTGAGTGTAAAGCCATGGATACTATGATGCTATACAGAGAACATGATGTTGAAAAAGTAGAGTGTGTTGAGTGCGGTCATAAAATGGCGCAACCCGATAACGCTGTTCAGGCGTCTACTCGCCAATTTGAACAAGTAATTGGTGTATTTAAACCGGGCGACTAACCCGGTTTTTTATTGCCTAATTTATACCAGCTTTAGTAATGCGGTGGAGGCGGCTCAGGTACTTCAGACATCATAGACGATGATGACTGCGACTCTTTAATTTTTTCTGCTAGCAGCTCTGTTTGGCGTTTCATTTTTGCTAAAAGTTGCTGATGCACTTTTATTTCATCATTTAAAACTTCAATCGTTTCGTCTTGAAAAGCCACTTTGGCTTCAAGTTCCATTAAGCGATGTTCAATTGTGTTCATTATTCTCTCGTATAATAAATCGCTCTGCGGTACCGCTGGAGCTTTCGGTTAACAACGATTTACCGTTATCTGTAAATGTCACATCTAGCACCACCGCCGATTTAGGCTTACTGCCTTCGCGCGGGGTAACCTGCCAAGTTTGAATTTTTTCGCCGCTTAGTATTTGCCATAAATCAACGCGCTTATTTGGCGAGCCGGTTGCAAGCAAAGTGCCTTGTTCGTTAAAACGCACAGCAGTAAAAATTTTCTGACGCGCAATATACTTCAGTTTACTCACAAGATCACCTGTAGTCAGCTTCCATACATTTGCTTGTGCCATACTATCGGCCGTAAACGCATAGCGACCTTGTGGATCGAGCGTTACTTGGGTAACACGCGTTGGGTGATTAAATCGATGAATTACTTGCCCTGTACGTGTATCCCAAAAGTAAGCAACATAATCGTTAGAGCCACTTAAGGCGTAGCGTCCGTTAGGAGACAGGTCAACAGTATTAACTTTATCCTGATGACCTAAAAACTCAATACGACGTCCAGTTTCTAGGTTTACAAATACGACAACGCCATCACTACGGCCGTATAAAACACTACGACCTTGATTACTAATGGCAATATCGCGAATACTGGCTTTTTGTATTTTGTAATAACCTTTATTTTTACCTGTGGTTATATCCCACACAGCAAACGTGGTTTTTTCGGCGGTAACAGCCACGCTGTTATCAAAAGCAATAGCAACGGCGTATACCAAACTGTCTTGATCTTGCTGCTGAAACCATTGGTATTTTAGTACCTGCTGTTGATTATCCCACAGGGCGACCCCATGGTTGATAGAGGAGATTAAACTGTATTTACCATCGTCTGACAGCGCTGATGAAAACGCACCTTGTGCAGCATGTTCGTAACTTACTACAGCGTGTTGTTTTTTATCGGTACAGGCGATGGCTAAAAAACAGCTAAATACGATTAAAAAAGTACGAAATATCGACATATTACAGGTATTTCCCCTTAACTCTTAGTGACTGAGAGGTTAGACTAGGACGCGTTAAATGCCTAGGTTGTTTGTCTAATCACTGGATATGTTTTTAGTTTAGCTAACAATGTGGAATTTAGTCATTAAACAAGCAGCCTATCATGTGGGCCGTTAATCTTTAACTAGTAATAATACATTAAAATGACAACTGCAAAGTGTGTCGGAGATTTAAAATGAAAAAGACGATTAGATTGTCATTGATTGCAGCGTCAGTTTTAGCGCTTACAGCTTGTAATCAAGAAGCAAAAAAAGAACAAGCTGAAGTTAAATTAGACACTGTAGAACAGCAACAAGCATACGGTATTGGTGCATCTGTAGGTAACTTTTTAAATAAAGACCTAGCAGACAAAACAGAAATTGGTATTGAACTAGACCAAGCACTTCTAATCCGTGGTTTTGAAGATGCACTTGCTGGTAATGCAAAACTTGACGAAGAAAAAATTCGCGAAGTATTAACTGAACTAGATACATCAGTGCGTACTAAGCAAGAAGAAAAAGCAAAAGTAGAGTCTGAAAAAAGCAAAGAAGCGGGTGTTAAATACCTAGCTGACAACGCTAAAAAAGAAGGCGTTACAGTAACTGAGTCTGGCCTACAGTACGAAGTACTTAGCGAAGGCGATGGCGAAAAGCCAGTAGCAACTGATGTAGTTAAAGTACACTACAAAGGTACTTTATTAGACGGTACTGAGTTTGATAGCTCATATGCACGTAACGAACCGACAACTTTCCCTCTTAACCGCGTAATTGCGGGTTGGACTGAAGGTTTACAACTTATGTCAGTGGGTTCTAAGTACAAGTTCACTATTCCTTCAGAACTTGCTTACGGCGACCGTGACTTAGGTAAGATTCCAGCTAATTCAACACTTGTATTTGAAGTTGAATTACTTGAAATTCAAAATGAAGAAGCACCAGCACAATAATAAGCTTATTGTGTAAATGCAAAAAGGGACCTTAGGTCCCTTTTTTAATGTGCGTAAATAACATATTAGTTTGCGTGATTAGAAAACAAGTTATCAATAAGCTCATCTTCAAGTGCAAAGCGTGCTTCTAATGCCTCGCCAATAACAGATAAGTCATCATCAAAGCCCTTTAACAAGTCTTCTTTGTCTACTTCAGCGTATTTATCATTAAAATCAAGCGCTATGTCGGTTGTACTAGAAATACGCGGGTAAATAGAGTTTGCTAACTCTTGGCTTTGTAAGCCCTTTTTTTCACATGCTTTTGCTATATCGTCATACACTTCAAAATGGCCTGCAGATAGGTAATCCATTAAAAGTTGGCAAAATGATTCAATTAGCTTTGGCTCTGGTAATGCCTGATCTTGCTTTTCGTACGGCGTAAAGCCTGCAATTTTGCAATAAAGTACAATAAGGTCTTGGCGTTCGTTTAGCCATTTATCAATTACTGTGTGGCTACCACCCCATTTCTGTTGAGCTTTTTCTACACGCGTCAGCATAATTATTCTCCTAGGCTGGGTTGGTTTTTAATTAAAAATATAATAACTCACTGTACATCAAGATATATTTAATTTGAGCGTATATCAACAAGTAAAGTAACCCAGTTGTGAGTTGTATCTTCTTATATTAATTAAGATGGGGGAGTTTTATTGCAGGCAAGAAAAAACCACCAGTTACGGTGGTCTAATTTCTTTCAGTGACTTGTTATAACAAGCTTTCTTATTTTTATGAGATGATTTTTATTGTTATTATTTTAAAACTTTTATTTTTATTGTTTTAAGATTTTTATTGTTGTTTTTGTTAACGCGGGACAAACAATAACAAGGTTTTTAGTATGTTGCAAACATATTAATAAAAAGTTTTAAATGTTATTCTTTTTTGCTTATTTTATAGTCAAAATGGATTAAAACACTCCATTCTATTGATCTACCTCTAGGTAAAGCTGTTTTCGTCCCTAAGCAATAGAGGGTCGGGGAATATGGTGGTACAATCTTGCACAATTTATACAAGTCTTAGGATCATTTACGCCATGAGCGAATTAAAAAACGACCGTTATTTACGTGCACTTGCAAAACAACCTGTTGATGTAACTCCGGTATGGATGATGCGCCAAGCAGGACGCTATTTACCAGAGTACCGTGCAACACGTGCACAAGCGGGCGATTTTATGAGCCTGTGCCGTAATGCAGAACTTGCATGTGAAGTAACACTGCAGCCACTACGTCGCTACCCGTTAGATGCCGCTATATTATTTAGTGATATTTTAACAATTCCAGATGCGATGGGTTTAGGCTTGTACTTTGAAACTGGCGAAGGCCCTAAGTTTGAACGTCCTATTTCATCACTTGCTGATGTTAAAAAAATTCCAAAGTTAGACCCTACAGACGAGCTTGGCTACGTAATGAACGCAGTAAGCACTATTCGTCGTGAACTTAAGGGTGAAGTACCACTTATTGGTTTTTCTGGTTCGCCTTGGACGCTAGCAACTTATATGGTTGAAGGCGGTAGCAGCAAAGTATTTGGTAAAATCAAAAAAATGGCGTTTGCAGAGCCGCAAACACTTCATTTATTACTCGATAAATTAGCTGATTCAGTTATCGATTACTTAAATGCTCAAATTAAAGCTGGCGCGCAATCGCTAATGGTATTTGACTCATGGGGTGGTGTATTAAGCCCGCGCGATTACAACGAATTTTCACTGCAATATATGCATAAAATTGTAGATGGCTTAATTCGTGAATACGATGGCCGTAAAGTACCGGTTACTTTGTTCACTAAAAATGGTGGTCAATGGATTGAAGCAATTGCAGCAACAGGTTGTGATGCAATTGGCCTTGATTGGACTATTAATATTAGCGACGCTAAGCGCCGTGTGGGTGATAAAGTAGCGCTACAAGGTAATATGGACCCGTCTATGTTACACGGTACACCAGAGCGTATTCGCCAAGAAGTAGGCACTATTTTAGAAGATTTCGGTACAGGCAATGGCCACGTGTTTAACTTAGGTCACGGTATTACACCAGATGTAGACCCTGAAAATGCCGGTGTATTCATTAATGCCGTACATGAGCTAAGTGCTAAGTACCATAAGTAATAGTGACTTAAACAAGCATTAGTGCTTGTTTAAAAATAAAAAACCCGCTTAGTGCGGGTTTTTTGTTATCTATTTATAAAGGCGTTTAAAAACCTTATTTAAGCAGTTACTTAAATAAACGATTTAAACCATTTAGCGCCGCAACACGGTAGGCTTCAGCCATAGTTGGGTAGTTAAATGTGGTATTTACAAAGTAGTCGATGTTATTGCCGCCATTTTTTTGTTCCATAATGGCTTGGCCAATGTGAACAATTTCAGACGCACGCTCACCAAAGCAATGTACGCCAAGTACTTCTTTGGTTTCGGTGTGGAATAATATTTTTAAACTACCCACTTCAGTGCCCGCAATTTGCGCACGTGCCAAATGCTTAAACTGAGCACGGCCAACTTCATAAGGTACTTTAGCGGCTGTAAGCTCTTGCTCGGTTTTACCGACTGAACTCATTTCTGGAATGGTATAAATACCAGCCGGAATATCAACAATCAGTCTGTCGTCACAGTTACCACACGCAATTGCATCAGCAGCTATACGACCTTGGTCAAACGCAGCACTTGCAAGGCTTGGGTAGCCAATTACATCACCAACAGCATAAACGTTATCAATTTCTGTTTGGTATGTTTCGTTCACTTTTAATTGGCCACGGCTATCGGCTTTTAAACCAATGGCTTCAAGGTTTAGCGTATCAGTGTTACCAGTACGGCCATTAGCAAATAAAATACAGTCAGCTTTTACGCGTTTACCCGATTTTAAATGCATAATAACGCAGTCGTCACGGGTCTCTATTCGATCAAATTCTTCATTATGACGAATAACAATACCGCTGTTCCAAAAGTGATAGCTAAGCGCGTCAGATATTTCAGCATCCATAAAAGCAAGCAGGCGGTCGCGTGTATTAACTAAATCAACTTTAGCGCCTAAGCCTTTAAATATAGAAGCATACTCACAACCAATAACACCTGCGCCATAAATAAGTACGCGATGAGGGTCGTGTTCAAGGCCTAGTATCGTGTCGCTTTCGTAAATACGAGAATGCGTAAAATCGACTTCAGGTGGGCGGTAAGGGCGTGAACCCGTCGCTATAACAATTGTTTTAGCGGTTAGTCGCTCAGTTGAGCCATCATTTCTTTTTATTTCAATTGTGTGCTTATCTACAAAGCTCGCATCACCTTGAAACATATGAATGCGGTTGCGATCGTAAAAGCTGCTACGTAAATTAGATTGCTTAGAAATAACCGAACTAGCATGACGTAAAATATCAGGAAATGTTAAGCGGCTAGGACGCTCGCCAACATTAAATAACGGGTTTGCTTTGTATTCAATATAACGGCTAACAGAGTGGCGAAGCGCTTTTGAAGGAATTGTTCCCCAATGTACACAACCGCCACCAACAGCTTCTTGGCGTTCAATAACCGCTACTTTTTTGTCATTTTTTGAAAGGTTCATGGCGGTACCTTCACCGCCAGGACCCGTGCCAATAATTATTGCATCATATTGGTATGTCACGGGTACTTTTTTTTGTTCTGGTTGTTTGGCCACTGCCACTCCTAAATTAATTAAAAGAGGCTTTTAATAACCTCGCATTAAGTGCTAGCCATGCCTGTTTTTGATTTTCCCAGGCGGCTTCCAACTCATGGTATTGTGCCATTAATGCTGAGCGTTCACACTGCTTTGCCATGTTATTTTTTTTAACTTCTAACACTTGTTTTTGTAGTGAACAATAATTTTGCAGTTTTTTCAGCAGTAAATCGTACTCTTGTTGTAATAATGTAATCTTATCTTGTGCTAAAGGCAATTTTGCAAGACGCGTTTGCGTTTTACCCATTAGCGTTTCGGCCTTTGCTTTTTCGATACGTTCAACAGGTGTACGCTTTAGTTTATTGGCTAAACCAACAGCTGCTAAAGAGCGGATCATCCATTTTGTTGGATCGTAATGAAACCATTTAATACCGTTACGGTAGTCGCTTGCAAAAATATGATGGAAGTTGTGATACCCCTCACCGTATGTAAATAACGCTAAAAAGCCGTTATCGCGTGCCGTATTTTTTTCAGTGTATGGGCGAGAACCCCAAATATGTGCAACCGAATTTATAAAAAAGGTAAAGTGTTGGCTTAGTACTAAGCGTAGTAAACCTGCAAGAATTAACATACCCCACACATCACCAACTAATAAACCAAGTGCAAGAGGCAAACCTACGTTCATGGCAATAGCTAGTTTTAAGTAGTGCTTATGTTGCCACATAACGACTTTATTTCGTTGTAAATCACGACAATTACTATAGTCGTTGTAGCTATCGCCTTGGTAGTCACGTAACATCCAGCCGATATGGCTATACCAAAAACCATTGGTAGCCGCGTAAGGGTCTTTTATTGGGTCGTCAACTTGGCCGTGATGTATACGGTGATCGCTACTCCAGTGCAAAGCACTGTTTTGTAGTGCAAAAGCACCGCCAAGCGCAAAAATAAATTCAACAGCTGGGTGTGCGTTATAGGTTTTATGTGCCCATAATCGGTGGTAACCGGCAGTAATAGATAAGCCCGCATAAAACATGCAGCCTACAAAAGCAATCCAATGCGCGCTGGTAAATCCGTAGCTAATAGCGTACCAAGGTACAAGGGTGGCAGCCGCCAAAAAGGTTAGGCTAAAAAACAGGACGTTTGTCCAAATAATCGGTGGTTTATTCATAATTCTCAATCTCAGCGTACAACTGTAAGCTAAAATAGTATTTCAAACTCTTGGCGTCAAGTATTAGACTGTACAATTGAGCTAATATCACTAAATATTCATATAAAATAATTCAGGGAGCTGTTGATGTCGGGTGTTAGAGCGCAACAGAAACAAAAAACACGGCAGGCGTTAATTCAAGCGGCATTTAATCAGCTGAGTGCTGATCATAGTTTTTCGAATTTAAGTTTACGCGAAGTAGCACGAGAAGCCGGTATTGCCCCTACTTCTTTTTATCGTCATTTTAAAGACATGGATGAGCTAGGTTTAACCATGGTAGACGAAGCAGGTTTGACTCTTCGCCAACTAATGCGTCAAGCACGTAGGCGCATAGCAAACGATGGCGGCAGTGTTATAAACACCTCAGTGGTTACGTTTATGGAGTTTATTGATAACTCAAGTAACCAATTTAGGTTGTTGCTGCGAGAACGCTCTGGTACGTCTAAAGCATTTAGAGCCGCAGTAGCGCGCGAGGTAAAACATTTTATTTTAGAGCTGGCTCATTATTTAGAAAGCGAAACCAAATGTAACTCCATGCATGCCTATATTCAGGCGGAATCTATGGTCACTCTGGTATTTAATGCCGGTGCAGAAGCACTCGACATAGAAGGGCTACAACGCGACGAATTGATTGAGCGCGTTATTTGGCAGCTGCGTTATATTACTCGAGGAGCCGGGCATTACGTAAGAGAAACGAATAAAGAAGCATAGCTTAAAAAAATTGCAAAAAGTTAATATAAGCACGGTATATTGCAGTGCTTATTAATTTAAGCGCCACTAGTTACGTATTTGTTATTTTAATTCTTCACAGTCACCTTGTTTGAATTAAAAAACCCAATTGAATCGTTTTTAAATCTGTTTTGTGGAATTTTTATGCTTGCTTCCGTCGCTTTGTAATGTTAAAAATAGGCTTCACTGAACACACACACAAGAAAACAAGATGCATATTATTCGTTTAATTACACTAAAACTTAACCTCTTACTGCTATGGCAAGTAAGCGGGGATTAGTGTGTTTGCATCGAGTTGAACACTAAAAACCCCGCAATTGCGGGGTTTTTTTTATCTCGCGGCTGGGATTAATTGAAATTTGGGTAACATAGGAATGAGGGGCAGTTATGCAAGAGCAAGATAAAGTATGGATTTTTGATACCACCTTACGTGATGGCGAACAGGCGCTTAAAGCAAGCCTTACTGAAGATGATAAAATTCAATTAGCGCATACAATTAGCCGCTTGAATGTGGATGTGATGGAAGTGGGTTTTCCGGTTTCGAGCCCTGCTGATTTTCGCTCGGTGCAACGTATTGCAACCGAAGTAAAAGGCCCGATTATTTGTGGTTTAGCGCGCTCAGTTGCTAAAGACATTGAAGCCTGTGGCGAAGCACTTCGTACAGCTCAGCAAAGCCGTATTCATACTTTTATTGCTACAAGCCCTTTGCACCTTGAACATAAATTGCGTATGAGCCTAGATGATGCAACGGCAATGGCGGTTAAATCAATTAAATTAGCGCGTAACTACACAGACGATGTTGAGTTTTCGTGTGAAGATGCCGGTCGTACGCCGCATTGGGATTTATGTAAAATTGTTGAGCAGGCAATTAATGCCGGAGCTTCAACTATTAACTTGCCAGATACCGTTGGTTTTGTAACGCCAGACGAATACGCCGCGATGATCCGCCATTTAATGAATAACGTGCCAAATATTGATAAAGCGCGTTTAAGTGTGCATTGCCACAACGATTTAGGTTTAGCCGTAGCAAACTCGGTGGCTGCAGTGCAAGCCGGAGCACGTCAAATTGAGTGTACTATTAATGGCATTGGTGAGCGTGCTGGTAACTGCTCACTTGAAGAAGTGGCGATGATCATGAAAATGCGCCACGACCACTTAAAAGTATACACAGATATTAAAAGTGAAGAAATTTACCGCGCATCTCGCCAAGTGGCTAAAATTTGTAATATGCCAGTACAGCCAAATAAAGCGATTGTTGGCGAAAACGCCTTTGCACACAGCTCTGGCATTCACCAAGACGGTGTATTAAAAGCGCAAAATACTTATGAGATTATGTCGCCAGAAAGCGTGGGTGTGCCAAGCAACCAATTAAATATGACTTCGCGTTCGGGTCGTCATGTTATTGAGCATCGCCTAGAAGAATTAGGCTATCAAAAATCTGATTACGATATGGATGGCTTATATAAAAGCTTTATCGAATTGGCTGACCAAAAAGGCACAGTATACGATTACGACCTTGAGGCGATGATTTACTTTAATCAAATTAACGACAAAGACGAAAAATACCAATTAGAATTTGTTAACTCAGCCTCTAACTCACAATCGGTAGCAAGCTCTACTATTGGAATGCGCATTGATGGCGAAGCTAAACAAGAAGCCGCGACAGGTAATGGCCCAGTTGAAGCTTCGTTTGCAGCTATTGAGCGCTTAACCGGTATGAGCGTTGAAATGATTGAATATAACTTAGAAGCGACAGGCCAAGGCGCAAGCTCATTAGGCCAAGTAAATATTATAGCTAAATACGATGGCCGACCTTACCACGGTGCGGGCATTGCAGCGGATGTGGTTGAAGCGTCGGTACGCGCCATGATCCGTGTTTATAACTTAATTTATCGTGCACAAAAAGTGTCTGATTTAAAACAACAAAGGAAAGCAGGATGAGTAAAACAAACTACAGCGTTGCGGTATTAGCTGGCGACGGTATTGGTCCAGAAGTAATGGCAGCAGCAGAGCAAGTACTTGATGCTGTGAGCAATAAGTTTGGTTTTACCCTAAACCGCGAGCATTATGCAATTGGCGGCGCAGCCATTGACGAATTTGGTAAAGCATTACCAGAGAGTACACTTACTGCGTGTGAAAATTCAGACGCTATTTTATTTGGTTCGGTAGGCGGTCCTAAATGGGAAAACTTACCACCAAACGAGCAGCCTGAGCGCGCATCGTTATTGCCGCTTCGTAAGCACTTTGGTTTGTTTTGTAATTTACGCCCTGCACAGTTATTACCTGCATTAAGTGCAGCGTCGCCACTTCGCGCTGATATCAGCGAAAAAGGGTTTGATATTTTATGTGTGCGCGAACTAACTGGCGGCATTTACTTTGGTGAAAAAGGCCGCAGTGGTGAAGGCGCAGAAGAGTTTGCATTTGATACGCAAACATACTCACGAAAAGAAATTGAACGTATTGCACGCTTTGCTTTTGAAGCTGCAAAACTACGTAGTAACCATGTTACCTCTGTTGATAAAGCAAACGTATTAGCATCAAGCGTATTATGGCGCGAAGTAGTAACCGAAGTAAGCAAAGACTACCCAGAAGTAAGCTTAGATTACATTTACGTAGATAACGCCGCTATGCAGTTAGTTAAGCAGCCTAGCCAATTTGATGTATTACTTTGCGATAACTTATTTGGCGATATTTTGTCAGATGAGTGCGCCATGATCACAGGTTCAATGGGCTTATTACCATCGGCAAGTTTGAATCAATCAGGTTTTGGATTGTACGAGCCAGCAGGCGGTTCAGCACCAGATATTGCAGGTAAAGGCGTTGCAAACCCAATAGCACAAATTTTAAGTGCCGCATTAATGCTACGTTACTCGCTAGGGCAAGACGAAGCTGCTCGCACGATTGAAAAAGCAGTAGCAGAAGCCGTAGAAGCAGGCGTTGGCACACCAGATATATATCCAAATGCAGGTTACAGCACAAGCGATGTGGCAGCAGCCATCGTTTCACGCATTTAATAACATATTAAAGTTGCAGCACCGTTATGCTGCAACTCAAACTGATTAGGGAATTAGCAAGTGGCCCAAACGTTATACGAAAAAATTTGGCAATCACATACCGTTGCCAGCATAAACGAGCAAACCGACTTACTTTATATTGACCGCCATTTAGTGCATGAAGTTACTTCTCCGCAGGCTTTTGCTGGTCTACGTGAAAAAAACCGTACTGTACGTTGCCCAGAAAAAACCTTTGCAACGATGGATCATAACGTATCGACTAAAAGCCGATCACTTGATGCCGCAAGCGAAGTATCTAAAAACCAATTAATGGCGCTTGATAAAAACTGTAAAGAGTTTGGTATTGTGCTTTACGATTTAAACTCAATTAATCAAGGTATTGTGCACGTAATGGGCCCAGAGCAAGGGATTACTTTGCCTGGCACAACCATTGTATGTGGCGATAGCCATACCTCTACGCATGGTGCGTTTGGCGCATTAGCGCATGGTATTGGTACGTCTGAGGTTGAGCACGTATTAGCAACGCAAACGCTACAGCAAAAAAAGGCGAAATCGTTAAAAATTCAAATTAACGGTGTATTGCGTCCAACGGTTACGGCTAAAGATTTAATTATGGCGGTAATTGGCAAGTTAGGTACCGCTGGTGGCACAGGTTATGTAGCAGAGTTTTGTGGTGCAGGCATTGAAGCACTTTCAATGGAAGCCCGTATGACGCTATGTAATATGAGCATAGAAATGGGTGCAAAAGCGGGTTTGATTGCATCTGACCAAATTACTTATGATTACCTAAAAGGTCGTCCGTTTGCACCTAAAGGCGCAGATTTTGATGCAGCCGTTGAATATTGGGAAACTTTAAAAACGGATGAAGGCGCACACTTTGATTTAGTTGTTGAGCTAAATGCCGACGACATTCAGCCACAAATTACCTGGGGCACAAGCCCAGAGCAAGTAATTGGTGTTGATGAGTGCATACCCGATCCAGACCAAGAACCTGATTTAATTAAAGCGGACGCTATTCGCAGCGCGCTTAAATACATGGATTTAAAAGCGGGCGATAAATTATCAAGCGCGAAAGTAGACACGGTATTTATTGGCTCATGTACAAATAGCCGCATTGAAGACTTGCGCGCTGCTGCAAAAATTGTTGAAGGCAAACATGTTGTTGCCGGCATAGAGGCGTTAATTGTACCGGGCTCTGGCTTAGTTAAAAAACAAGCCGAAGACGAAGGCTTAGCCGATATTTTTAAAGCCGCTGGCTTTGAATGGCGCGAACCGGGTTGTTCTATGTGTTTAGCGATGAACGATGACCGCCTAGGAGCAGGCAAGCGTTGTGCATCTACTTCTAACCGTAACTTTGAAGGTCGCCAAGGTCGTGGCGGGCGTACTCATTTAGTTAGCCCTGCAATGGCCGCAGCTGCTGCAATACATGGTCACTTTGTTGATATTAGAGGAGAAGCCTAATGAGCGTATTTTTTAGTGGCTTAATGGCCCCACTTGATAAAAACAATGTAGATACTGACCAAATTATCCCTAAGCAGTTTTTAACATCAACTAGCCGCGAAGGCTTTGATGCGGCATTGTTTTATGATTGGCGTTACCTAGATAACGACGAGCCAAACCCTGACTTTATTTTAAACCGCCCATGCTACCAAGGCGCGCAAATATTATTAACGCGCGACAACTTTGGTTGTGGCTCATCTCGTGAGCACGCGCCATGGGCGCTGAAGCAATATGGTTTTGAAGTGATTTTAGCTGAAAGCTTTGCAGATATTTTCTTTAATAACTGTGGTAACAACCAAATGTTAGCCATAGCGCTACCTGCCGATACGCTTGAGCAATTGTTTGTACTTAGCGAGCAGCACGACGATATTAACATTGAAATCGACCTTGAAAATCAAACACTAACAAGCAGTAAGTTTGCACCAATTAGTTTTGATATTAGTAAAGAGGTAAAAGAACGTTTGTTAAGTGGTTTAGACTTTATTGGTGTAACCGAAACGCTAAACCCACAAATTGATGCGTTTGAAAAACAACTAGCGACTGAGCGTTCTTGGCAGTAATTGCTTAACCGTGTGTATTAAAAATCACGTATTAAAAAGCACGGCAATTGCCGTGCTTTTTTGTGGGTAAATATGAGATGTGGTAGCTAAAGGTTAATGCCTAAAGTCAGCCATTAACGCCGGTATACCAGGTAACATACCTACAATTGCCATTACAGTGGTAAGTAACACAAACATAATAAGTGGAATCACCCAGCGGCTCATTTTAGTTAACTCAGCGCTGCGCTCTTTACAGCCAATCAGCCCTAAGTTATCAAGTAGCATAGTAAGTGACCAACCAAAAGCAGGATTAACTAAGGTCGAAGCAAATACCACAATAGCGGCTGATTGCGTCGTTTTACCTTCGCGCGTCATTTCCATGCCAGCTTCAAGTAGCGGGATAAACACACCAACAATAAGCGCTACACACAATACAGGCTGCCAAATTGCTAAATCCATAGGGTAACCCCATAAACCAGCAATAATACAAAATAATGCAGTTAAAATAGCGCCAGCAGGGATAGGGCGTTTAGCAATAGCGGCAGGCACAATATAAGTACCCCAAGAGGAGGCAAAGTTAGCACCACCGGCAAGTGAGCCGAATGTTTGTCTAACCGATGCACTTAGCATGGTGTCGTCGATATTCATTTGTACTTTTTCAGTGCGTTGCGGATAACTTATTTTTTGAAATACTTGATGGCCTAAAAAATCAGGAGACCACATAGCAACGGCGAGCACTGCAAATGGGAGTACAACAACAAAGCTTTCAAGCGTTGGTAAACCTAGCATCCAACCCGTGTTTTCGCCCCACCAGTAAGCTGGGTTCATATTTGGTAAACCCGGTGCAGTATGAAACTCAAACGGTGCGCCTAAGGCAAAGGCAACCACGCCACCAATAAGGCAACTTAACGGCACGGCTAACCAACGCTTTTTAAAGTGCTCTAATAGCGCATACAATAAAATGGTGGCTAAAATAACAATAAACGCAATGTGTGCCATATCAATGGCTTCAGCCCAAGCAAACAGCTTTTTAACTTGCGAAATAGTACCAATAAAGCCTAAATAAATAAGTAGCCCGCCACATACACCTTTACTGGTTAGGCGCGCGAGCATACTTCCTCCCTTGGTTATGGCTAAAATAAAACCAAAGGCACCAATGAGTAAGCCAAACGCCATAGGGTGACCGCCAGCAGCAACAACAATAGGAATTAACGGAATAAGCGGGCCGTGAGTACCAGCCAAGTTGGCTGTTGGTAAAATAAAGCCTGAGAATAAGATGATAAAAATAGAAACAATGAGTAATTCGTAACGTACATTTTCTAAAACAAATGCATCGCTTAAACCAAGAGGCGCCGCAAAGGTTGCTGCAATAGCCCCCACCATAACGACTTTACCAATAGTGCCCGCCATTGCAGGTATAGTGTCTTCAAATTCAAATCGGTAATCTCTAAACGGTAAATTAGGACGCCAGCGCTTAGGCTGCATAATTTGTAATTCATGTTCGAGGTACTCGTCGCGAGTATTAAACTCTGAACTCGGCTTGTGAAGTTGCTCGTAGCTTTGAGCATCTTTGTGCGTGTTTGATGGTGCATCACCGGGTGGTGTAGTTTGCATGCGTTCTCCTGCAACATTGTTGCTTAATCAAATAAATACGGCTTTGTTAAAGCAAATGAATATTGAACATGCAGGGTAAATCAGCTCTTAGGCTGGGATGTATAGGCAAAAGGTCGTGTATGGTTGTTTTTAATACAGTTAATCTGACAGTCAGCTTTACGTTAGAAATTATAAAACTATACAAAATGATTTAAAGTTATTATAAATCAATTGCTTGTTTTTTATTTTAAGGAGTTTGATTACTGTTTATAGCGGGGAGTAGTGTTAATGGCAGGTTATTATCCTTTAGTCTTAGTGGCTGTAAAAGCCGCTTTGTTTGAAAAGCTTATTGGTAGCAGCCGTTAATTTCGTTTTATTTGTGGTGAAATAATACTTCTGTTACTTTCGGATTGTTAATAACAACAATAAAGAATAGAGATGCAACTCAAATCCCCTAAATCAATTGGTATTTTACTTGGTACGCTTTACGGCATATTTATGCGGCTGTTTGTAGAGCTAGTCAATGCTTATAATTTAGGTAGCTTAGTCTCTATATCATTTATGTTTTTAGTGCCTGTTGCTATTGGCTATATTCGTATTCACTTTGAGTACAACGAATCAAAAGCATTAACTAAAAGGCAAATGGTGACGATTGCTTGGCAGCCTATTTTTGTTTTTTTATTTGTAAGTGTAATTACTTTACTTGAAGGCAGTATTTGTGTGGCCATGGCATTACCTGCCTTTATGCTCTTTGCAAGTATTGGCGGTTTACTGGCAGGCTTTATTAATAATCGTCAAACAAAAAATGCTAACCGTTCTTTACTTTCAATTGCTTTGCTTCCTGTATTACTTTCACCTATTGAAGTTAATTTTTTAAATTTATCAAAAACGTACGAAGTCACCAACTCTATGGTTATTGAAGCACCTATAAATCGTGTATGGCAGCAGCTTGCAAATGTAAGCACAATAGAGCCACAAGAGTTGCCATTTTCGCTTACCCAATTAATAGGTGTACCTAAACCTTTAGAGGCAAATATGAATGCTACGGGTGTTGGGGCAATTAGAACGAGTAAATGGCAAAAAGGAGTTGTATTTAAAGAGGTAATTACTGATTGGCAACCAAACAAAAAAATGCTTTATAGATTTGACATAGACCCTGATGCTATCCCCGATGACGCACTCGATAAACACGTGAAACTTGGCGGTGAATACTTTTCTCCACTTTATGGGGGCTATCAGCTAAGTGAAGATAAAAGCGGCAATACAATTCTAACGTTAACAACTACCGTTCAAGATAATACAAACTTTGGTATTTATTCGCGAATATGGGGAGAGGTGATATTTCAAGATTTTCATCATTCACTTTTAACGTTGATGAAAAACAGAGCTGAAAAGTCACTTATCGCAATTGTTTCTTATAACTAGCTTAAACCATCATATCTCTAAAAATATTACACGTTAAAAGGTAAAGCCTTTGCAATTGCAAAGGCTTATGTTTTAACAGCTAACTTTTACCAAATCATTTCTACAAATTCAGGGTGGTCGATATACGGGTTACGATTACCTTGAAATTCAAACGCTGCTTGGTTACGGTCAAGTTCCATTTGGCTTACAGGATCGCTGTTATGCCAGTTAAGCAGCATGGCTACGACCCAGCTTTCAAACACTTTGTTGCTTGAACCATCAAGCACTGCATTACTTGAGGTCGTTTTGGTTTGCCAAGTGCCTATTACATTTTCGTAGCGCGTTGCCATGTAAAAATAAGCGCGAGCAAAGTCACCTTTAAATTCGTCAATTGGCTCAAACACAGTACCAGAGTAATTTAATGAACTTGCTGCAGAACCTAATTTACTTCCGTTAGTTGATGTAAATGAAGCGCTTGCTACTTCACCAAATGGGAAATTACTACGTTTTGAGTTTACATAACCGTCGGTTGCGTAAATATGATGCACATCTGAGTTCATTGGCTCAATAGTGCCGCCAAACCAGCTTTTAGGGAATGAATGCTCACGGTTGTAACAGTCGCCTTCTCCACTATAGTTACCACATTGATCGCTCACAGCAGTATAATTGTAGCTATCTGAACCGTTTGGTTTTTCACTATACATATCTAAAATGCTGTTATCGTTTTCAAAGTATTTATCACGTGCTGATGAGTCGTAAAAATTCCAAATAGCCAAGTAACCCTGTGCATTATGATCTTTAATAATATTATAAAGCTCAGTTTTTAGTGTATAACCCGATAACCCTTGAGCAGTAACATAGTAGCCTGTGGGTGTTGGATTAGTCCCGCCGCCATCACCAGAGCCACCGCCTAAAGTAAATGCTGTACTGTCGGTGTTACTAAAACTTGCACCACTTGCAAGTGTGGTAGAGCCTTGCTTAAGTGCATAACTGCCACTACCTGTTGAGCAACACATACCATCGCCGTAGCTGTCGCTAATAACTAGTGCGTATGTACCATCAGTTAGGCATATTTGTTCATCATATTGTGTGTTTGATGCGTAACCACTGCCGTTAGCGATTGCGCTACCTTGATTGTTATTTACGGCCCAGCTAGTTTCGCTACCGTAATTATCGGTATTAAGCGTTAGGGTAAGGCTATTGTCGGTACAACTTGTTGATGCGCTGCCATCAGCGTTTGGTAAAAAGTTATCTACGTATACGGTTTCGCTGCCATCAAATCCACTTACATCGTAAAACCTAAGTCCAACACTAATTGTTTTATCACTGCTTGCTGTATAGCTATGGCTAACTGTTTGCCATTGGTTAGTTTGTGCCTGATTTGAATAGCCTTGGTAGCCGTCTACATATAAGCGCGCCTTAACTTTACCTTCGGTATGGTAAACATCAGCCGAAAAGTTATAGGTTTTACCTGCTTCTACAGTAACTTGTTGTAATAAATCGGTGTTACTTTGCGACCCTGTAGTTACATTTACAGCAGCAGAGCTACTGCCACTTTTAACTGTGCTGGTGGATCGTGAAAGGCTAATTCCGCCATCTATTGTTGTCCATGCATCAGGTGTATTACCTGACCATTGCTCAAAGCCGCCATTAGTTACATTGGCCATTACAGGTAATGAGCCCAGTAACAAAGCGGTACTAATTAATTTGTTTTTATATTTCCCGTGTAACATGATTGTTCCTATTTTTACTTTGAAAGTAAAATATACCCTACATTAGTTTGGTTACAAAATTGTTAATTTAAAATGCAGTAAAAGGCAACAATTACTCTTTAAACTGTTTTTGAAGGTATTTTTATAAATTAATAACTAAATGGAATATCAAAGCAGATTCTATTCTTTTTTTATCTATGCTTAGCCCGTTATCCTGCATACTTAGAAAACCTCAACAGATACACTCTGGATGAGGTAAAACTCATTTTTAACAATACACAAAGTGTGTTGTGTTTAATTTTCAGGGTTATGGGGAATCGATTCATGTTGTTAGGTCAACTAAATGCTGCGGCAAGCCCGCTATCGCAAGATCAAGTACAAAAGCTGCAAGGTTTAGTGGCTGAGCTTAATCCAATTCAACAAGCATGGGTAAGTGGTTACTTAGCCGCTAATGCTAACTCAGCTGCATTAGGTGCTCCCACTGCTGGCGTACCGGCTGCAGGAGATGCTGCAGCGCTAACTATTTTATATGGTTCGCAAACGGGTAACGCAAAAGGCGTAGCAAGCAAAATGAAAGAGCAGGCTGAGTCGCGCGGCTTAGCGGTTAAATTGGTTAGCATGTCAGATTACAAACCAACAGCCCTGAAAAAAGAAAAGTTTTTAACCATCGTTGTATCTACTTACGGTGAAGGTGAGCCACCAGAAGACGCAGAAACACTCTATGAATTTTTAGCAACTAAAAAAGCACCAAAACTAGACGATGTAAAAATAGCCGTTATTGGTTTGGGTGATTCTAGCTATGAGTTTTTCTGCCAAACAGCAAAAGACTTTGAAGAGCGTTTAAATAAACTAGGTGCACAGACCATATATCAACGTGCTGATTTAGATGTAGATTATGAAGAAGAAGCTGCAACATGGATTGCGGGCGCAATTGACGCATTCGAACCTGATTTAAAAGCGCAACAAGAGGCCGCTGGTGGTCAAGTTGTATCAATGCCATTTGGCGCTCCAACCTCTGCAGCAAGCCAATATACAAAACAAAATCCATTTGAAGCAGAGCTATTAACTGTTCAAAAAATTACCGGTCGCGACTCGACTAAAGATGTACGCCACGTTGAAATTTCGCTTGAAGGTTCTGACATTACTTACACGCCAGGTGATTCATTAGGTGTGTACTTTTTAAATGACGATGTATTAGTTGATGAAGTACTTACACTTACTCAAATTGATGCAACAAGCATTGTAAAAGTAGGTGATGAAGAGCTAAGCGTACGCGATGCACTTATTGAAAAACTAGAGCTGACTCAGTCATACCCTGGTTTTGTAGAAAAATATGCAACTGCTACGGGCACGCCAGAGCTGCTTAAACTAGTTGAAGATAAAACGGCAATGCGCGCATACATTGAGCCTCGTCAAATATATGATGTGATTCGCCAAAACCCAGCAAAGCTTGATGCGCAAACATTAGTAGATTGCTTACGTAAACTACAAGCTCGTTTGTACTCAATTGCATCTAGCCAAAGCGAAGTTGAAGACGAAGTACATTTAACACTAGGTCTAGTGCAGTTTGATGCATTTGATAGCGAGCATTTAGGTGGCTGTACTGGTTACTTAACTCGTCGTGCTGAAGAAGGTTGTAAAGTTAAAGTATTTAGCGAACACAACGATAATTTCCGCCTACCTACTAACGATGATACACCTGTGATCATGGTTGGCCCAGGTACCGGTATTGCGCCGTTCCGTGCATTTTTACAAGAACGTGATTCGCGTGAAGCGCAAGGCAAAAACTGGTTGTTTTTTGGTAACCCACATTTTACTCAAGATTTTTTATACCAAGTAGAAATACAGGGTTATTTAAAATCGGGTTTACTCAACAAAGTAGATGTTGCATTTAGCCGCGACCAAGCCGAAAAAGTATACGTACAAGACAAATTACGCAGTAACAGTAAAGACGTGTTTGAATGGTTAGAAGCTGGCGCTCACTTTTATATTTGTGGCGATGCAAATCGTATGGCAAAAGATGTACACAACGCCTTGCTTGATATCGTTAAAGAAAACACAGGTAAGAGTAACGAAGACGCAGAGCAATACTTAAAAGATTTGCGTAGCGCAAACCGCTATCAGAAAGACGTGTATTAATCACGTTTCTTATTTTATTTAACAGCTAACAGCCGTCACTGTAACAAATTTAGGATTTAAAATGAGCGAACAAGATAAAAACGTAAAACTTTCTGATAACGAACGTTTGAAAAGAGAAAGTAACTTTTTACGTGGCACCATAGAAAAAGATTTAAAAGATGAAATTACTGGTGGTTTTACTGCCGACAACTTTCAGCTAATTCGTTTTCATGGCATGTACCAACAAGATGACCGCGATATACGTGGTGAGCGTGCTAAGCAAAAGCTAGAGCCGCTACATAATGTAATGTTACGTGCACGTATGCCTGGCGGTATTATTAAGCCAGAGCAGTGGCTAGCAATCGATAAGTTTGCAGATGACAAAACAAGCTACGGCAGTATTCGTTTAACAACGCGTCAAACGTTTCAGTTTCATGGTGTATTAAAGCCTAATATTAAAGGCATGCACCAAATGCTTGATAGCGTAGGTATAGACTCTATTGCTACAGCGGGTGACGTTAACCGTAATGTGCTTTGTACTACTAACCCAGTTGAGTCTGAGTTACATCAAGAAGCTTACGACTGGGCTGCAAAAATTTCTGAGCATTTATTACCAAAAACGAAAGCGTATGCCGAAATTTGGTTAAATGGCGAAAAAGCAGAAACCACAGAAGAGCCAATTTTAGGGTCTAATTACTTGCCGCGTAAATTTAAAACAACGGTAACTATTCCACCTAACAACGAAGTTGATGTGCATGCGAATGACTTAAACTTTGTGGCAATTGCTGATAACGGCAAACTTGTTGGTTTTAACGTATTAGTGGGCGGTGGCCTTGCAATGACGCACGGCGATACCGCAACTTATCCGCGTAAGGCTGATGACTTTGGCTTTATTACGCTAGAAGATACCTTAAAAATTGCAGAGCATGTTGTATCTGTGCAGCGCGATTGGGGTAATCGTTCAAACCGTAAAAATGCAAAAACTAAATACACACTAGACCGTGTAGGTGTTGATGTATTTAAAGCAGAAGTAGAAAAACGCTCAGGCGTTACGTTTGCACCAAGCCGTCCGTTTGAGTTTACTCACCGAGGCGATCGCATTGGTTGGGTTGAAGGCATTGATGGTAAGCATCACTTAACGCTATTCATTCAAAGTGGTCGTATTTTAGACTACCCAGGCAAACCGCTTAAAACAGGTTGTCGTAAAATTGCAGAAGTTCACCAAGGTGACATGCGTATGACGGCAAACCAAAACTTAATTATTGCGGGTGTACCTGCAGATCAAAAAGCCGTGATTGAAGAAATTGCACGTAGCCATGGCTTAATTGATGACAAAGATTCGCAGCAACGTAAAAACTCTATGGCGTGTGTTTCACTGCCAACGTGCCCACTTGCAATGGCCGAAGCAGAGCGTTACTTACCAAGCCTAGTTGAAAAAACTGAAGCATTACTTGCTAAGCACGGTATACCAGATGACAGCATTATTATGCGCGTTGTTGGTTGCCCGAACGGCTGTGGCCGCGCAATGCTAGCCGAAGCTGGTTTAGTGGGTAAAGGCCCAGGTAAGTACAACGTTTACCTAGGTGGTAATTTAGAAGGCACACGTATTCCTAAATTGTACCTTGAGAACGTAGGCGAAGACGTTTACCTAGAAGCATTCGATAAGCTAATTGGCCAATGGGCAAGCGAGCGCAATGACGGTGAGTGTTTTGGTGACTTTGTTATACGCAAAGGCATTGTTGCTGAAGTAAAAGTATCAGTAACCGATTTTCACGCTTAATTAAATACCAGCGCTTTGGCGCTGGTGAGGTTTGGAATTTACCATGAGTGAATTTAAAAACATTTTACAGCTAGATAAACAAAGCCAAACGGCTATGTTAGCTGATGCTAATGGTTTACTAGCGAATATGAGCGCAGAACAGCGTGTTGCATGGGCGCTTGATAACTTGCCTAATACGGCTTTTTTATCATCTAGCTTTGGTATTCAAGCGGCAGTAATGCTGCATTTAATGACCTCACAACGTCCAGATATTCCCGTTGTATTAACCGATACAGGCTATTTATTTCCTGAAACGTATCAGTTTATTGAACAAATGAGTGAGCGTTTATCACTAAACTTAAAGGTGTATAGAGCGCAGCTAAGCCCAGCATGGCAAGAAGCTAAGTTTGGTAAGTTGTGGGAGCAAGGCGAGGACGGCATTAAGCAATATAACCAGCTTAATAAAGTTGAGCCGATGACCCGCGCACTTAAAGAGATAGAAGCGGGCACGTGGTTTAGTGGTTTGCGTCGCGATCAATCATCTACACGTGCTGATAAACAGTTTGTAGAAATAAGCCGTGGTACCGTTAAAGTGTACCCGATTATTGAATGGTCTAACCGCGACGTGTATCAGTATCTTACTAAGCACGATTTACCTTATCACCCATTATGGGAACAAGGTTATGTGTCGATGGGTGACGTACATACAACACGTAAGTTAGAACCAGGAATGACAGAGGAAGAAACTCGCTTTTTTGGTTTAAACCGAGAATGTGGACTACACATGGATGGTGACGGTATTTAACGTCACTACGATGTAGTTAAATCGCAAATAAAAACGCAGCTTCGGCTGCGTTTTTATTTTCTTTTATTCGGGTACAAAAAATTGCCTAATTAAGTATTTTTTATTAGACTCAAGGCATTAAAGGATTAATTAAAGCAGGAACGCTATGAAATACTTTACCTACTTAGCTATATCAATTATGGCTATTGCAGTCATCTCTTTGTTTTATTTAAAAAAGCCCGATGGTCAAACATGGCTTTCTGCATCATCAATTAGCAGTGAATCTCAGCAAATTAAAGAAAGAATGGTCGCGCTATCTAGCAGTACTTTGGACCAAGCAGTGCAGGGCGTTCAGCAAGCTGGCGATAAAATTGCGAGCAGTATTTCTGATGAACCAATTGCTGCAAATGCTACCTCAAGTGGTAAAATTTTTAAGTGGCAAGACGAAACAGGCCAATGGCACTTTTCTGATACACCTAACCCACATGCAAAAAGTATTGAAGTAAAACTCGATCCTAAAGATATTACTGTTATTGCTGCAGAAGACACGTCTATTTTAAATACCTCTCCAAGTACAAATACAATGTCGGCTGCACCAGAGGGGATCAGTATTTTGAACCCAGATTCGGTTAAAAAGCTATTTAATGACGCCGAAAATGTAAAAGACAAACTAGAAAAACGTAATAAAGAAATTAATAATTTAAGTGCACTTTAATTATTTAGAGTGAGTGCTTTTATGGTTTTTTAAATAACGTTTTTCGGCTTCCATCAATAATACTGTTAAATATATTTTAGTGGGAAGCGACAGCAGCACGCCTACAGCAATGCATGCCGCCGCTATAGTTATTCCTTTAATACCATGCTCGACAGTAAAGTAGTTCGACACAATTAACGTATGGGCAGTCACGATATGGCACAACCCAAGCACTATTGATGTTTTAAGCAGCCTAATTATCATTGTTTGCGACATAGTTACCTCAGTAGGCACGCTTTAAATGCTTAGCATTGATTTAAGACAACAAACAGCAAATATAAAAAAGCCCAGCTTATTACTAAACTGGGCTTTTAGATGTATTAACTACTGTCTTTGTTAGTCGAGCATATTACGCAGTACATATTGTAAAATGCCGCCGTGTTTGTAGTAATCCCACTCTTTAGGGGTATCAATACGTACATCAGCACTCAAGGTTACTTTTTTACCTTCGGCATTTGTAGCAATAACGGTTACTTCATCGGTTTTATCGTACAGGCCATCAATATCAAATTGTTCTTGCCCTGTTAACCCGTGTGACTCGTAGCTTTCACCTTCTTTAAATTGCAGAGGTAATACACCCATACCAATTAAGTTAGAGCGATGAATTCGCTCATAGCTTTGTGCTACAACCGCTTTAACGCCTAGTAAAAGTGAGCCTTTGGCCGCCCAGTCACGAGATGAACCCGTACCGTATTCTTTACCCGCTAAAATAATGAGAGGCGTATTATTTTTTTGATACTCCATAGCTGCATCGTAAATGCTTGCTAAATCGTTTTCTGGTTGTGTACGTGTTACACCGCCCTCAGTACCCGGGGCAAGTAAGTTTTTAAGACGTACATTGGCAAACGTGCCGCGCATCATTACTTCGTGATTACCACGGCGTGAGCCATACGAGTTAAATTGCGATTTTTCTACACCTTTCTCTTGCAAGTATAAACCTGCTGGCGCTTCTGCTTTAATAGCACCTGCTGGAGAAATATGGTCAGTAGTTACTGAATCCCCAAGCTTAGCTAAACAACGTGCGCCCTCAATCGTTGGAATACCCGGAGGTTCTACTTTCATACCATCAAAAAATGGTGCTTTTTTAATGTAGGTAGATGCGTCATCCCAATCATAAAGTTTGCCATCAGGTATTTGAATTTGCTGCCAGCGGCTATCGCCTTCGTAAACGTTAGCGTAGCTTTTTTCAAACATTTCTTTAGTTACTGTTTCTTTAACTAGGTCGCTCACTTCTTTAACGCTTGGCCAGATGTTTTTAAGGTAAATATCGTTACCATTAGCATCTTGCGCAAGGGGTTCGTTGTATACGTCAATGTCGGTTCTGCCGGCAATGGCATAGGCTACAACAAGTGGAGGTGAGGCTAAAAAGTTCATTTTCACATCTTGGTGAATACGCCCTTCAAAGTTACGGTTACCCGATAAAATAGAGCTAACCACTAATTTATGCTTTTGAATCGCATCTGATATTTCAGTCGCTAGTGGACCTGAGTTGCCAATACACGTAGTACAGCCATAGCCTACCAAGTTAAATCCTAGGCTTTCTAGGTCGTCCATCAAGCCTGCTTTTTCTAGGTAGTCGGTAACTACTTTAGAGCCTGGTGCAAGGGATGTTTTAACCCAAGGTTTTACATTAATGCCTAATTGCTTCGCTTTTTTAGCGACTAAGCCTGCGGCTAAAATAACACTTGGATTAGAGGTATTGGTACAGCTGGTAATTGCGGCAATAACACAAGCGCCATCATTTAGCTCAAACTCTTGGCCTTTAAATTTAACTTTAGCGGCACCCATAAACTGTGCTTCGTCTACTGGCTCATCTGGATTTGTTGTTGGGCCTTCACTTTCAATACGAGCTTGCTCTTCATCGCTTTTGTCGCGACGAGCCATACGCTCATCTTGAAAGCCTTTTAAATGCTCGCCAATTACTTCACCCGCTTTATTTAGGGCAATTCTATCTTGTGGACGTTTAGGGCCTGCAAGGCTTGGTACAACATCGTCTAATTTAAGTTCGAGTGTATCGGTGTAGCTCGCTTCGTCGCCATCGTTACGCCATAAACCTTGGTGTTTAGCATAATCTTCAATTACCTTTAGGTGTTTTTCGTCGCGGTTTGTTAAGCGAAGGTAGTTAATGGTTTCATCATCAATCGGGAAAATACCACACGTAGCGCCGTATTCTGGTGCCATATTCGCTATGGTTGCTCTATCGGCAAGTGGTAGGTCGGCAAGGCCGTCACCATAAAACTCTACAAATTTACCCACTACACCATGGTTACGCAGTATTTCGGTTACTGTTAATACTAAATCGGTTGCGGTTGTACCTTCAGGTAATCTGCCGCTTAGCTTCATACCGACTACTTGTGGAATCAATAAACTAATTGGCTGACCAAGCATAGCCGCTTCGGCTTCAATACCGCCTACGCCCCAACCAAGTACACCTAAGCCATTAATCATGGTTGTATGAGAGTCGGTACCTACGAGAGTGTCTGGGTAAGCGAATTTTTTGCCATCGCGCTCTTCATTAAAAACAACACGGGCTAAATACTCTAAATTCACTTGGTGAACAATACCGGTTGCTGGTGGCACTACTTTTAAATTATCAAAAGCGGTTTGTCCCCAGCGTAAAAATTCGTAACGTTCTTTATTTCGGTCATATTCAAGCTTGGCATTTAAATCAAATGCACCATCATTACCATAACCATCTACTTGTACCGAATGGTCAATAACAAGTTCAGCTGGCGATAACGGATTTATTTTTGCAGGATCGCCACCTAGTTTTTCCATTGCGTCACGCATCGCGGCTAAATCAACAATAGCGGGTACACCGGTGAAATCTTGCATAACTACGCGAGCTGGAGTAAAGGCAACTTCAGATGCAGGTTTTGCTTGAGGATCCCAATTAAGGAGGGCTTGAATGTCTTGTTCTTTAATATTTGCGCCGTCTTCGTTTCGAAGAAGGTTTTCAAGTAATACTTTTAAGGAGAAGGGCAATCGTTTCGCTTTGTCGCCAAGTCCTTTTAGAGAATGAATATGATATTGCTCACCGTTTATTGTGAGCTGATGTTGGGTATCGAAACTATTATTCATTATTTGCCCCTTTATGAATTATAAAAATATTTTGAAGAGTGACCTCTGTAGTACTTGAGTTGCAAAGTGCATACCAATGTAAAAAGCTGTCTTTAGAGAACGAATTTTATACAATTATTATAGTAGAGATGATGCTGAAAAATTTAATTTCAAGAGATGATTTGAAAGACGAGGTAAGGTCAAAAGTTATTTTGACCTTTATTAATTACTGTAACCAACCTTGTTGCTTAGCTTTAATACTTAAATAAAGTAGAGCAATGGCAATTATGATTACAAAAACAGGCATAAATACAGCACTTGCGCCAAGCAGCTCAATACTGTTTATAACTACAAAGTTATAGTACTGCTGTAGTAAAATAGCACCGAGCGACAGTGCAAAAGTAGGTATTGCCAGCGCGTTTTTAGTAAGTAGAAACAGACAACCCAAAGTGCTTCCAAATACAGCTATAGCAAAGGCAATAGTTGACCAAATAGGAACGTTAGAGTAGGCAGCTTGTTGATCTAGCGGTAGTTTACCTATCATTTCGGGTGTCATCATCATGTGCATAGCAAATGCAATAACGCCAAGTAAGTTCCATACAAGTGCCGCCCATACAGCGGGTTTAAACCAGGTGGCTGGTGTGTTTTGTGACATATTATTACCTTGTTTTTATTATTATTAGCTAGGTAATTAAAGAGCAAAAAGGCCAACTATACAAGGTGGCCTTTTTATATAAAAAGAGGGTTTTTTAAATACTTAACCAAATGAAATAGGACGACGACCTGTTTTATCGTCAACTTTTGGCTTTTTAGTGCGCTTGCGCTTAGCTTTAGCTGGCTGATTTATTGGTTGTGGTGCAGCTTGCTTTGATTCTGCTTGAGGTTGTGCCGCAGGTTTTTCTGCAGGAACTGCATCTTCACTTAACGCAAGTTGAAAAAACTCACCATCGAATTCTAGTACATCGCCACTGTATAATTTTTTCCGCTTTATTGTACAAATTTCATGGTTAACACCCACATAGCCTTCAGTGATTAGGTTTTTAGCTTGGCCGCCACCTTCAACTAAGTTTAATACTTTTAATAATTTACAAAGCTCAATCGGCTCTTCTTCTAACTCTATTTCTATATATTCTTCGTTCATATTTGCTCTCGGTGGGGTAACGCACAGGCTTTAGTATAAAGGCTTACAGCGACTTTTGCACCAAAGCAAGTAACTTTAGATAGCTGTAATACACAATTAGTTATGAAAGTTTTTAGGTATTTTATCTGTCTTTAAAAAAACTGAAGCAATTAAAAGTTAAGCTTCGTTGCAATCTTTTTTACGTATGGCTCGCTAATTGCTAAAACTCTGGCGGATTAATCAATGTGTAATGAATACATATAAAACGGAGTAGAAAATGGGCGTAAGATTAGCAATGAAAAAAGAGCTAATGGGCTTAGATAATTCAGATATGTTGACCGCAGATGATGTTAGGTCACATCTTACTAATCAAGTAAAAGAGCAAAAGGAAAATGCTGAACGTGGTTTTTCTGTGATTTCAAAATTTAACGATCACCATAGTCGTTTAGTGAGTGGCGATATGAAAAAAAAATCGGTACTTGAATTTCAACGCCATCGTTTATTTAAAGAAGTTTTATACACCCGTAAAAGTGTTGATGCGTGGTTAGATAGCCAAACAAATTAAATTGCTATAAATAGTTACCTTTAATAGACTACAATTGTAATTTAAAAGGGTAACTATGAAAAATGGAATTTTAATATGTGTGTTGGCATTACTATTAGCTGCGTGCCAACAACCTACCGTGTATGTATTTAGTGAAAACTTGCAAGATGAACAGCGCAACCAGCTCGATGCTGCGCTAAAAGCACAATCGCTCTCTTATGAATATGTAGAGCTGGCAATCCCACCTGACTTTGGTGAAGCCACATTACTCTTATCAAGTGATAAGATTTATTCTAAAGAAACTGAGCAACTTGCGGCTATAATGCAGGGGCTAGGTTACGAGCCACAAGTTAACTATACAACGCGTTCAAATCATTTTTATGGTGATGGCAACATAGGTTTTTATTTAAAAAATGTAGTGGCGGGTACAACCTTTGTTATGCCTAAAAGGTTACGAACAACTCAATGCAGCGAAGACAAGTACAATGATTTACTTGTCACATTTACAGATAAATATGCTGACTTTACCTTACCCAGTGGCGCTGTTGTAAGGTTAGGTTGGGAGTTTTTATACGGTTACGTTGTCATTTATTACAAAAATTATTCGCAAACATACAGCCACTCGCAACCACTTGTAAATACCCCCTTTGGTGCCAAGCCTTCAGATACTTACACTTTTACTGCGCACGTTAATAAGCCCAGTTGGCTTGATTGCTCATTGCAAATTGTTTATATGGATTGAGTGATAGAGTTAACCGTGAGTTTCTATATGTTCACTAAGTTTTGCAATACGCAAACTCATACCTTCTATAATTCGGTCTTTAATTTTTTCACGGATAACATTAGGTAAGCGGGTGAGTGCTTCAGGGGTAATAGCAAGAACTATGCTGTCGGTTTTGGCGCGTGCGCTAGTGCTGCGCTCTCGGTTATTTATAAAAGCGCCTTCACCTATAAATTCACCTGGCTCTATAGTACCAAGTTCTAGCAAATGATTATGTTTAAATACTAATAGCGCGCCGCTAAGTACAATATATAAGCGCTTGTCGTTATCGTATTGCTTAAATAAAAACTGATGCTGGCTTACTAAATATAACAGGCCGAACGACTCCAATAAGACTTGGCGCTCGCTGAGCGTAAATTCCTTAAAAAAGTGCAGCCTGTTTATAATTTCCATTTGTTTGAATAATGGAATATGTTCGATTAGCTTCATCAATAACCAAATGTGTTAAAAGCGTTTAATCAGCTAATATTGCGCTCTTTTAATTTTCGGGTCAACGTGTTGCGTCCCCAACCAATTTTTATAGCAGCATCTTGCTTATGACCAGAACAATTAGCCAGGGCGGTTTTAATTAAACGAGTTTCTAGCTGGGCTTGAATGTCAGGCCAAATATTTTCTTTGCCTTGTTTAAGCTCTTGATTAAGCCATTGCTGAAACGCATCTAGCCAATCACCTTCTTCTTGGGTTGGCGAAGCATCCAGAATCTCCGGTGGTAAGTCTTGCTCGCTTACAAGCTCACCTGGCGCCATAACTGTTAGCCAGCGACACGTGTTTTCTAATTGGCGTACATTGCCTGGCCAATTAAATAAACGTAATTGCTCAGTCGCTTTAGGGCTCAGCACTTTGCTTTCTACTTGTAGTTCTTTAGCACTTTTATGTAAAAAGTGCTGCGATAAGCTTTCTATATCTTCAGTGCGCTCTCGGAGAGCGGGTAAACGTAGGCGCACAACATTAAGACGATGAAATAAATCATCCCTAAACTTGCCCTGTTTAACTAAATCTTCAAGGTTTTGGTGAGTAGCCGCAATAATACGGACATCTACTTTTATACTTTGATGGCCACCAACGCGATAAAATTCACCATCGGCAAGTACGCGCAATAAACGTGTTTGTACATCAAGTGGCATATCACCAATTTCATCTAAAAACAGTGTGCCGCCATTGGCTTGCTCAAAGCGGCCTTTACGTACGCTATCTGCGCCCGTAAATGCGCCTTTTTCGTGGCCAAATAACTCTGACTCAACTAGCTCTTTTGGAATGGCTGCCATGTTAAGTGCAATAAATTGATTTTCTTTACGTGGACTATGGTTGTGCAGGGCGCTGGCGACAAGTTCTTTACCTGTGCCAGATTCACCATTTATTAATACGCTCATGCTAGAGGCCGATAGTTTACCTATCGCTCTAAACACTTCTTGCATAGCGGGTGCTTCACCAATAATGTGGGCACTTTTTGGTGGAGCTTGCTTTCGCTTAGCTTTTTTAGTGGAGTTTGCTCTGCACGCGCTCTCGACTAGCGCCACTGCTTCGTTTAAATCAAACGGCTTAGCTAGGTATTCAAAAGCACCTTTTTGGAATGCATTAACTGCAGAGTCCAAATCTGAGTGGGCAGTCATTATAATAACTGGCAGCCCAGGGTTTTGCTCTGCGATAAGTTCAAGCAACGCCATACCATCCATGCCTGGCATTCTAACGTCAGAAACTAAAACAGTAGGTTGGCTAAACTTTAGTGCGCTTAGTACATCTTGCGCATTAGCAAAGCTCTCCGTGTTAAACCCTGAACGGGTTAGTGCCTTTTCAAGTACAAAGCGAATTGAGGCATCATCATCTACAAGCCAAACTGTTTTCATGCAAACTCCAAACATTAATCTGCAAAGGGCAGATAGATATTAAATTCAGTATGTCCAGGCCAGCTATCGCATTCTATATAGCCATCATGTTGATCTATCAGCGTTTGCGCTATTGAGAGTCCTAACCCTGAGCCATCTTCTTTATTGGTGATCATAGGGTAGAACAGTGTTTCACGTACACTGGGATCAATACCTGGTCCGTTATCAGATATTTGGATCAACAAGGCTTTTTTAGGTGCTTTACCTGGGCGACGATGCTGATGATTAATGCGGGTTTTTATTGTTATTTCACCGCCATTTACAAGCGCCTGCTGAGCATTTCGAACAATGTTTAATACTACTTGCTGAATTTTACCTTGATCAATGTATACATCAGGAATGCTTGGGTCGTAATCCTTAACCAAGCTAATGTTAGAACAATTATCTAACGTACTTAGTCGTGCAACTGATTCAAGTGATTGATGTATATTGCCATACGATTTTTGCGGAAGCTGATTTGGCCCTAAAAGCCTATCTACTAATTCGCGTAATCGGTCAGCTTGCTCAATGATAAGTTCAGCACATTGGTCTCTTTCTTGTTGATCAACCTCATACTGCAATAACTGCGCCGCTCCGCGAATTCCACCTAAAGGATTTTTAATTTCGTGAGCTAAGCCTCTAATTAGATTTCGGGCTGCTTGGTATTGATGCATTTGATTAGACGCTTGGTCGTGCTTAATTTCGTCATCAGTTTGGCGCCACTCAAATAAAATATAAAGTGAGCCATCAAACTTAATTTGTCGTGTACTTACGGCTACTTTTGCATGGCGAGAATCGCTAAAAACCACGTCAGCTCTGTGCTGCTGGCAATCTACACCTTCAACTAATGAGTATTGTTCTATACGCTGCAAATCGATTGAATGGTAATTAAAAAGACTGTCGAAAGGCTGATCTAATAGGCGCTTGTTACCAAGGCCAAGCAGTTCGCTAGTACTGGTATTGGCATAGACAACGGTGAAGTTTTTATCAAGCAACATGATAGCGGTTGTTTGATTTTGCCAAATAGCATCGAGTAGCTCAGGGCTAAAGTTTTTATTATTAATCATAGCTGCACCATTTTAGTGCGTTGATGTTTGCAAGCAAGTTATACGGTAAAATACACTGCTGCACGATTAGTAATACCCCAATTTAATTACTTAGGCTTAGCCCTTTTCGGTGCATAAAAAACATACAGGGCTCGCTTGTAGCAATAACTTGGTTTTTACTATTAAAAAGCTTTAATTGTAGTGTGTGCTGACCACGTTCTACATCCCTTATTGCAAAGGTTGAGCTGTCACTGGCAGGGCCGTGTGCTTTACCATCAATAAAAAGTTGTATAGTAAAACCAGTTTCAAAGCGCGGTTTTATTCGGCTAGTAACATAAACAGTGCCGGTATTTTCACGAATAGTCTGGTTATGATCAGGTGAGGAAATGGCAATACTAAAGGCCGCTTGTTGAGGCTGGGGTTGCTCGTCAAAAATGTCAGTATTTGTTGCAGGCATATTAAGATCTTGGCTGGTAAGCTTTACCTCTTTAGCACCTCTATGAGGGGTGTCAGAGAACACTAATACGCCATTTTTATCTTTCCAAGCGTATATTTTTGTTTCACCGGCATAACCATAATTACTTAATCCTAAAGTAATTAATAGTAATAAAATCTTGTTATTCACTCTGCAGCCCTGCATTTTTATCGGTAACTTAACTTTAGTGGAGATTGACTAATTTTACCATTAAAAAAGCCCGCAAAGCGGGCTTGAGAACACACATATTTTTTACAGCTTATATTAACAGCTGTAGTACATTTCAAACTCAACTGGGTGAGTTGTCATGTTAAGCTTTTCAACTTCTTTAGACTTAAGTTCGATGTAAGCATCGATTAAGTCGTCAGTGAATACGCCACCTTGAGTTAAGAATTCACGGTCTGCGCTAAGTGCAGATAGTGCTTCGTCAAGTGATGCTGCAACAGTTGGAATTTCTGCTGCTTCTTCAGCTGGTAAGTCGTATAAATCTTTATCCATAGCATCGCCAGGGTGGATCTTGTTTTTGATACCATCAAGGCCAGCCATAAGCATTGCTGAGAAAGCAAGGTATGGGTTAGCTGTTGGATCCGGGAAGCGTACTTCAATACGACGACCTTTTTCAGATGGAACCACTGGGATACGGATTGATGCAGAACGGTTACGTGCAGAGTACGCAAGCATAACTGGTGCTTCAAAACCTGGTACTAAACGTTTGTACGAGTTAGTAGATGCGTTTGCAAAAGCGTTAATTGCTTTAGCATGCTTAATGATACCGCCAATGTAGTAAAGTGCATCTTCAGAAAGACCGCCGTACTTATCGCCAGCAAAAAGGTTAACACCGTCTTTAGCAAGTGACTGGTGACAATGCATACCAGAACCGTTATCACCAACAACTGGCTTAGGCATAAACGTTGCTGTTTTACCGTATAAGTGAGCCATGTTATGGATAACATATTTCATTTCTTGGATTTCATCCGCTTTTAATACCATTGTATTAAAGCGAGTAGCAATCTCGTTTTGACCTGCTGTTGCAACTTCGTGGTGATGTGCTTCTACTACTTGACCCATTTCTTCTAGAACTAGACACGTAGCTGAACGCCAATCTTGGAAGTCATCAACAGGAGCAACTGGGAAGTAACCGCCTTTAATACCTGGACGGTGACCTGTGTTGCCATCTGCATATTCTTTATCTGAGTTCCAAGCAGCTTGCTTAGAATCAATTTTGTACATAGAACCAGACATATCTGATTTGTATTTAACGTCGTCAAATACGAAAAACTCTGGCTCAGGGCCAAATAAAACTGTATCTGCAATACCTGTAGAGCGCATGTAATCTTCAGCACGCTTAGCAACAGAACGCGGGTCGCGCTCATAACCTTGAAGTGTTGAAGGCTCTACTACGTCACAACGTACGATTAATGTTGATTCTTCAGTGAAAGGGTCTAGTTTGATTGATTCAGCAACTGGCATTAATACCATGTCTGATTCGTTTATGCCTTTCCAGCCTGCAATTGAAGAACCGTCAAACATTTTACCGTCTTCAAAAAAGTCTTCATCAACTTGGTGATGAGGAATAGATATATGTTGTTCTTTACCCTTAGTGTCAGTAAAGCGTAAATCAATGAACTTGACGTCATTTTCTTTAATAAAATCTAAAACCGATTGTGACATGTGTCCTCCAACTATTGGGTTTTGTTATTGCTGCATAATTGCTTTGGGATTTACTAAGCTGATTTTGTGCCATTTTTATAACTAGCTGTTTATAAATTAAAAAAATATCGTTGCATCAAAATGGAATGTACAAACGCACTATATTGGTGCGTAAATTTTCCTTTTTGGTGCAAAATTTACAGGGCACAATTTGCTGCTAATTTAATCGCTCGGAAATAGCATAACCTAAATGCAAAAGAGTACCAAAAAGATCAGCAAAATAGCCAAAAAGGCTGTTTTTCAAAAAAAATTTGAAATTTAATTCATATAATTGTCATATATAAAACAGATACTTAGTAAAAGTATTGAGAAAGTTTTGAAATTTATATTGGATAAACTTTCATCCATGTCATTAATGAGGGATAATATGCGCCCTTTTAAATCCTATGCTGGGACATCTCGCGAAAGCGTGGATGAGTGCGTAGATCTTGCAGGATCAATGAGAATTTAATTTCTCTGAGTAAATATATGAGCATCGAACAGTTAAGAAATATAGCGATTATCGCGCACGTTGACCATGGTAAAACAACACTGGTTGACAAACTACTTGAGCAATCAGGTACATTAGAAACACGCGGCGGTAACGAAGAGCGCGTGATGGACTCAAACGACATTGAGAAAGAACGTGGTATTACCATTTTGGCTAAAAACACAGCCATTTCTTGGAATGACTACCATATCAATATCGTAGATACCCCGGGACACGCCGATTTCGGTGGTGAAGTTGAACGCGTACTTTCGATGGCTGACTCAGTATTATTACTTGTTGATGCTCAAGAAGGTCCAATGCCGCAAACGCGTTTCGTTACGCAAAAAGCATTCGCGCAAGGCTTAAAACCAATCGTCGTTATCAATAAAATTGATAAGCCAGGCGCTCGTCCAGATTGGGTTATGGATCAAATCTTTGATTTATTCGACAACCTTGGCGCGACTGACGAACAGTTAGACTTTAAAGTAATCTACGCTTCAGCAATCAACGGTTGGGCAACACTAGATTTAGACGAACCATCAGACAACATGGAACCTATGTTCAAGATGATCGTTGAAGAAGTATCACCACCGGATGCAGATCCTGAAGGTGACTTCCAAATGCAAATTTCTCAACTAGATTACAACTCTTATGTTGGTGTAGTTGGTATTGGTCGTATAAAACGTGGTTCTGTTGCTCCTAACCAACAAGTTACTATTATCAGTGCTGATGGCACTACACGTAATGGTAAAATTGGTGCAGTACAAAGCTACCTAGGTCTTGAGCGTATCGAAACTGATAGAGCTTACGCTGGTAACATCGTAACTGTAACAGGTATTGGTGAGCTTAAGATTTCTGATACAGTTTGTTTCCCAGGAAACGTTGAAGCATTACCACCACTAAGTGTTGATGAGCCAACTGTAACAATGACATTCTCTGTAAATAACTCACCTTTCTGTGGTAAAGAAGGTAAGTTTGTAACGTCACGTAATATCCGTGAGCGTTTAGACAAAGAATTAGTACACAACGTAGCACTTCGCGTTGAAGATACTGCTAGCCCAGATAGCTTCCGTGTTTCTGGTCGTGGTGAATTACACCTAGGTATCTTAATCGAAAACATGCGTCGTGAAGGTTACGAGCTTTCAGTTTCTCGTCCAGAAGTTATCTTACGTACTGTAGATGGCGTTCTAGAAGAACCGTTTGAAACAGTGACTATTGACTGTCAAGAAGAGCATCAAGGTTCTGTTATGGAACAAGTTGGCCTACGTAAAGGTGAACTTACTAACATGACTCCAGATGGCAAAGGCCGTATGCGTTTAGACTTCATGATCCCAAGCCGTGGTTTAATTGGTTTCCAAACTGATTTCATGACGCTTACTTCGGGTTCTGGTCTTATGTACCATACGTTCGATCATTATGGTCCTCATAAAGGTGGCGCTATCGGTGTTCGTAAGAACGGCGTAATGATTGCAAACGCAACTGGTAAAGCACTTACTAACGCATTATTCAACTTACAAGAGCGCGGCCGTTTATTCATCGGTCACGGTGTTGAAGTATACGAAGGTATGGTTATCGGTATTCATAACCGTGATAACGACCTTACAGTTAACGCCCTTAAAGGCAAGCAGTTAACTAACGTACGTGCATCTGGTACTGATGAAGCGCAAACGCTTTCTCCGCACCTTAACTACTCACTTGAGCAAGCGCTTGAGTTCATCGATGATGACGAGCTAGTTGAAGTTACTCCACTAAACATTCGTATCCGTAAGAAACACCTTACAGAAAACGAACGTAAACGTGCGGGTCGTGCACCTAAGTCATAATCTATTAATTTAGAATAATGATTTTAAAAGCCGCTGTATTGAAAAACACAGCGGCTTTTTTGTGAATAATAGTTAGCGAGAGAAGAGCTGTAAGCTCTCAGGTTAGAAGAACATCGCGGTTGGTTCGATACCGTTAAACAGTTTTTAATATTGAACCTAAAAAAGGTATTAAGTTATTATCAAAGCTATATTTAATATGTGAGAGTAAGCTAGTGTGAATACCGAAAATGAAATGAAGGCAAAACTAGAGATAGAACATATTGCTGAACTGCAAAAATATAAAGATGAATTTGAAACGTTAGGAAAAAATGATTGGGGCTTGAAAGATCTCATATCAATTTTTTTACCGTTTGTTTTGTTATCAATTGCTAATAGCTTCTATGATATTGAAACTGAATTATTTCAAATAATATGTTTTATTTTCCTTGCTTCAGCTGTGGTGCAGGGAATGATTAGGGAGCAAACCAAAAAAACAAATCGCAGAATTGATTTGCTTCTTAAAATTATTAAACATGAGCAAAAGGGTGGCTGAAATTAGCTTTATATTAGGGCGCAGCGCTCTTTGTCTAAGCAAAAACGTGCTTGAGAATTAGATAATCGATATTGCAAAGTCTCTGTTTTTGTTGGTAGGATATTTTTCGTTGGGTTTCGCTTCGCTCAACCCAACCTATTGGTGTGGGGGGCTTACTTTTTAGGGAGTAGGGTGATTTTGCCAAATACATCTGCATCTATAAAGCCACGATTTCTGTCGCCGTTTACTGGCTGTACTTCGTGTGAGCCCATAAAGTGTTCGCGCACGTCGCTGCCATCGTTATCGCAATACGCTAACATAAAGCCGATTACTTGCTTTTCGCTAAGTGTAATTGGGGTATTTTTAGCACCTTCTTTATAATCATTCGGGTAGAGTTTTATTGCTACTTCCCACGTGATGTTAAAAGGTGCGGTGGTGTTGCGCTTCCAGTTACTAACTAGGTGGTCGGTATACAAATGGGCTTTTTTATCAGGGCCGTAATCGGCAGCTTGGTTATCAAGGCCAATATGGTACGCCAAAGCGGTGTGATTAAATTGGTGGTTTCCGCCCGATGCATCGCTATCAATAAATATCTCTAATGCATCGTCATCCCAATATTTATAGGTTGGATCTGCGTGTGTATCTATTAAAACATCATCCACTATATCGGCTTGTAGGTATAAGTAGTTTTGATCCCACAGTAAGCGATAACGCCCTTTAAAATCGGCATCGTTTGATGGCAGTGTGCCATCCATTAAATAAGGCATATCGTGCCAAGTGGCTTTATCCCACGCACTTTCTGATACGCCATCAATAGTAATTGGAGTTGATGTATGTTCAACATCAATGGCCATTGCAGGCGTGCTTAATAAAAAGCTTAAGGCGAGTGCTAATTTTTTCATTAATTTCTCAATTTTATTGTCGATTTGGTTTAATGTAATAACAATCTTAAAACAGCTAAGTAAATAGTTACAGTGAAATACTTTCGCCTTCGTTTAAAATATACAGCGGTGTTTTAGCATCCATTTTTTTTACCATGTGTAATAAACGTAGCAAAGCAGAGTGGCTAGAGTGGTCGCCCATTTTCCAACTTGAGTTACCGTATCCCCACGGTATCATTACTTTGCAGTTAAGCTCTTGTGCTGCGTTAAGCGCGTCTTCTGGTGTAGTGTGAACGTAGCGATAAAATTTGCCACTTTCTTTACTGTAGTAAGATGCGATTCGTATTAAGCACACATCTATATCGCCATATTTTTGCTGTATATCTTTAAAGTGTTTTGAGTAGCCCGTATCGCCTGCAAAAAATAAGGTATTGCCGTTTTGTTCAAGCAGCCAGCCATTCCATAAGTCTTTATTGTTATCTTCGTAAATAAAGGGCACCAATACTCGAGCGCTAAAATGATGAGCTGGCACGGCATTAATAATTAAGTCGTCAATGTTGGTTGTTGAGTACCATGGCATTTCGCTAATATTAAAACCGCCGGTGGGGAAGTTGTCGGCCATACCGAGTGGTGTTAAATAACGAGGTTTATTGCCAATGCTTTGTATGTCGGCTTTATTAAAGTGATCGTAATGAATATGCGAATACATTACCGCATCAATATTTTCCAGTTCTTGTTCACTAGGCCAAGCGCCTGCTTTACGATAAATACCAACGCCGAGTTTAAAGCCAAGTGCGACTGGAGAATCAAACTGATTTTTTACCGGATCAAACAGCACACTTTGACCATTTGGGGTGTTAATTACAAAACTAGCGTGACCAAGCCAGCGCACAGTATAGCCGGTGCTAAGTTGTGGTTTAGTTTGCTGGCCTTGATACTGGCAGTTTTCGCTGCCGGTTTTGCATAGTAAGTCTGGGTGGGTTGGGTAGCAGTTTTCAGTACAGGTGGTGGGATATGTTTTTTCACCTGTGTATAAATTTTTATAACGACCGTTCTTATCATTAATAACAACAACTGAGTCGGGGTTGGTTATACGATTAATATTATTAGGTGCACCGCAGGCAGTTAGTATACATAAGAGCATTGTTGTGATTAAAAAGCTTTTCATTGTAAATCCCTTTTAGCATTCCCTTTAATATAAAAAAGCCTGCAATTAAGCAGGCTTGTTAAAGTAACAAATGATTAGCCTGCGCTATTCATTTGTTCAATAAATTTGTTTGAATCGGCAATCGATTTGTTCATGTCGTTCATCAACAATTGAATATCGCGCTTAAGGTTAGTGAATTCACCTTTAATAGCCGATACCGCTTGTGCATTTAAGTTATGCTTTAAGTATAAAACGTTATCATGAAGCGAGGTTAATACTGGCTCCATTTTACTCTCTGCGCTGCGCATTGAGCGTAATAGCTGATCAAATTGACGCTTAGTTGCGGCTAGCTTTTTGCTGCTTTCACGCTTAAGTGATGCGCTTTTGTATTGCTCCAACTCATCGCCCCACTCATCAAATAGCGCTTCTGCCACGTCTTCTACCTTATTGATATTAGTTGAGACTTCGTTAGCGGCATTTAAGCTCGACTCGTAATCGTCGTTTAACTGATTATAAGTGTCTTGTAATTCGCCACCATTAAAATCGATTAGAGTCGTTAAGCGCTCTAGTGCCGATTTAAATTCTTCTTGTGACTCTTCTTGAGAGTCTTTGGTTTCTTCTACGCGGTCAATAAGAATATCGCGTTTGTGAACACCGACTTTTTCCATTGCAGAGTAATAAGCTGATTGGCAGCCAGTTAAAGTAAGTGTTACTACAAGCATTGAAACACTGAGTAATGTTTGTTTTTTCATTTGAATTCCTGTTTACGTGCGTTAGTGCTGTAAATTATGGCGCTGATTGTTATTATAATCAAAATTATATAAGCACAAGTCAATTGTATGAATGATAAGCTCTCACATTACAAACAGCAAGTTAAGTCCTTTATACGCCAGCAGCCTGGTTGGTGGATGCAGTATTTTAATCGTTGTATAGACGATCAGATAACGGTTAATGCAGGTTACCTTGCTTACGTGACACTTCTGTCGTTAGTGCCATTAATTGCGGTGGGTGTTGCTATATTTTCGGCTTTTCCGGGCTTTGAATCTACTCGCATGGAAATTGAGAGCTTTTTGTTTACCAACTTTGTCCCTACCTCTACCGATGTTATTAGAGAGCACATTAGCTCCTTTGCGGGCAATGCTAATCAAATGACGGCGGTTGGTATTGGTTTTTTAGCGGCCATTGCGTTGCTGTTAATACGCAATGTAGATGCCACATTAAACCGAATTTGGCGAATTAAGAAAAAACGCCCAATGATGATCTCATTTGCTGTGTACTGGATGGTTTTGAGCTTAGGGCCTATGTTGCTCGGAGCTAGTATTGGTGTTACCTCTTACATTGTATCGTTGGTATCGTTTGCAGATCAGGGTATTCCTGGGTTTAGCGGATTTTTGTTAAAGTTATTGCCGTACGGGATTTCGATGGTGGGCTTTATTATGCTCTACACCTTAGTGCCTAATACGCGCGTGTCGTTTAGAGCGGCAATACCTGGCGCTTTTTTTGCGGCACTTTTATTTGAGCTGACTAAAAAAGGGTTTGCACTTTATATTAGCCATTTTCCTTCGTACGAAGTTATTTATGGTGCAGTAGCTACCATTCCTATTTTGTTTGTATGGGTGTATTTGTCGTGGGTAGTTGTTTTGCTTGGCGCTGAATTTACAGCGTGCATTAGCCCAAATGATATTCCAGAAACACCTGAGCTTGAACTAGAAGATGATGAACCAGCAATAAAGGACACAGTTTAAATGCAAGGTTTAATACAGCGTGTAAAGCATGCCAAAGTAGAAATTAATAACCAAGTAGTAGGCGAAATTGGCAATGGTATATTGTTGCTATTAGGTGTTGAAAAACACGACGACAAGCAAACGTCCGACAAGCTTTTACACAAAGTAAGTAATTATCGTATTTTTACTGACGAAAACGACAAAATGAACTTAAGCCTTAAAGATATTAAAGGTGAGTTACTTGTGGTTTCGCAATTTACGCTAGCGGCTGACACTAAAAAGGGTATGCGCCCTAGTTTTTCATCTGCGGCAACGCCAAGCCAAGCTAATGAGCTTTACGAGTACTTTGTTGCTCAAGCTAAAGAGTTGGGGCTTACAATAGCCACAGGTGAGTTTGGTGCCGATATGCAAGTAAGCTTGTGTAACGACGGGCCCGTTACGTTTAACTTATCTGTTTAAGCCTATTTTTATGCCTCTTTTTTAGTGATCACGACAATATGATTTACATAGCCCGTAATTTTTTGCGGGCTGACGTTACAACCAAATACATCGAGTAACAGCTGCTGAAGTTGCTTTAATTGCGACTCATGCTGCGATAAAAAGTTAATAAATAGCACGCCGTTGTTATTTAAAGCCGAGTAGATTTTTTTATAAAATGCCTCTTCAAATAAAAATCGAGGTGCATCTATTTGGCTAAATAAATCTAGAATAACCCAATCAACATTTAGCGCACTTTTTAAAACCTGTTGCGCATCGGCGCAAAGCAGTTGCTCATTTTTATTTGACGAAAAAAACTGGGTATAGCAATTAATAATATCGGCGTTTTTTTCAACCGATGTTATTTGTGCTTTAGGGTATTTATGTTGTAGATAATTACGAATTGCTCCACCGCCAAGGCCAAGTTCTAACACATTTTGTGGCGGCTTAAGAGCTTGCCAATGCTTATCTAAGTACAATAAATGCGGAAAAAGTAATAAGCTCGGATTATTTAAATCAACAACAGACTGAAGAGTGTCGTTAATAAGTAACCAGCGTAACTGCTCGTGCTCACGTACTTGAATGTGCTCACCACTGCATTTATGCCAATAGATTAACTGACCAATGCTGTGGCTATTTTCAATAAATCGATCGCTTAGCAAACCAGTCAGTGAATTTATATAATTGATTTTTTCAGTCATATTCTCAGCATAAACTAGCAACGTTAAAGCGCAATGCCCTTTGCTATTATTTTTTACGTTATTTTGCAGGCATCACCAAAGTCGTATTTGCAGTTTTTTTAGGATGGAGTATGGTATTTGCCATAATAATACCAATCAATTTAATTATTTTATTTTTTTAGCTTGGTAGATAATCAATATGATTAGTATAGCGCCGTAGCCTTTTTTGACTTTTATTTGCGGCTTATATAACAAAAGGAGTATGTATGTTTCAGGTAAGCACCCCACAAAGTAGCGAAGATTGGCAAGCGTATTATCAATTGCGTTGGCAGGTATTACGCGCGCCTTGGGGCGAGCCTCGTGGCTCTGAACAAGACGATATGGAACAAGATTCTGAGCATCGCTTTATAAAAAATAAAGAAGGTGAAGTGCTAGGCGTAGCACGTTTGCACTTTAACAATCATGAGCAAGCACAAGTGCGTTATATGGCAGTTGCTGAGGGTAATCGTAACCAGCATATTGGTAGTCGCTTACTGCACGAGCTTGAAAAAATTGCATGGGTTCAAAATGCCGGTGAGCTTGTATTGTTTGCACGCGAACGAGCACTTGAGTTTTATAAGCGCCACGGTTATGAACTAAAAGAAAAAGCGCATTTAGCGTATGGCGATGTTCAACACTTTAAAATGGTAAAGCAAAAGCCATGTGAACCAGGTTGGTTCCGCCACCCTAATTGGACGCAAGTACTACAAAATATATGGCGTGAGTCTATTCCAATTAGTGACGCGATGGGCATTAAGGTAGAAAGCTATACCGATTGGCAATTTACAACCAGTGCCGACCTTGACGCCAACTTAAACCTACATAACACGATGTTTGCAGGGTCTATTTATAGCTTGGCCACGCTAACAGGTTGGGGCGCTACGTACTTAGCACTTAAAGAAGCTGGGCTTGAAGGTAATATTGTATTGGCCGATGCTAACATTAAGTACTTAAAACCGCTTACTACCGACCCACGTGGTTGTGTTGATATACAAACCTGTAAGGGCAAGTTAAGCGATTTAGAAACCGACGGTAAAGCAAGTTACGTAGTGCCAGTAACTATTTACGATGGTGATAACGTGGTTGCAGAATTTGAAGGGCAGTTTGTAGTAAAAAAATAACTGTTTAGCTGTTCAAAACACAAAAAAGCCAAGCAATGCTTGGCTTTTTTGTGCGTAAAACTTAGGGAAGTATTACAGCAAATCGGTTAATAATATACCGACACCAATACGTTCTACATCCGCATTGTAATCAATTAAGCTTTCGCCATAACCGTTAAAGTATTGTGCATAACCACGAACGCGACCCCATAATGGAAATGACCAGTCGAGTTGAATTGCACCACGGTTTTCTGAATTTAAGTTGTTACGCGTCATGAAGCTAAATTCATGATCGTTAAGACGATATGCACCACTAAATTCAAAATAGCCCATGTATTTGTATATGTCTGGGTTGTCGTCGCCTTTAGCATCAAGTATGTCTTCTTTAGTATCTTCGCTTATGCGATACCAAGGTTTAAAGCTAAAAACAAAACCTCTGTTTTCCCAAATAAAGTCTGCATAAATACGGTTCCACGAACGCGAGTTTGGCTGGCTGCGACCATTTGATTGATGCGAAATACCTAGTGAAATTGCCATTTCGTCGCCCCATAATACGTTTTCTGGGTCGAGGTAGTTTATCCAAAATATTTCTGGTTCGTAGTTGGTTTCACGAAATGGAGAAGAGATTTCTGAGTTATAAAGCTGCCAGTAAGATTGCAGAGTAAAGCCAAAAAATATGGCTTGGTCTTCATCAGAAAAGTCATCATATAGAGGCACTTTGATTGAAAGCTGGTATTTTGCTTCTAGGTTGTCTAGTGGCTCGCCATCGTTATCATCTGTTAATTCGTCAAAACCATCAAAAGGGCGATCGTTTGGGTGTGATACGTACGAAAGCGGTAAAATATAGTTACGCTTATGTGGCGTAATTACGTTTCTATTTTTTTTACCGACTTCTTCTCGAGCTTGGCGTTTATCAAGCGCGGTAAGTTGTTTGTTTTCTTCAAGAGCTGAACACTTTTTACGAAGATCGTCTAATGTCTGTTTACCGTCTCCGCCAATTACTTCATTTAAAATACACTGCTTTACAAGTTCGATGTCGTTATCTTGCTCGTTTGTGGCAACTTCTTCTTGTGCGAAGGTCGCTGTACTTATTAAGGTAGTAAGTGTGATCCAGTGGCGCCAGCTCATTGTAATTCCTTGTGAGTTCGGGTTGTTGTATGCGTTAATTTAATTATAACGTCTTTTTACATATGTAACGGTGAACTTTTACTGAATTTGTATTCACAGCAATCATTATACGTATATAAAGTAAATATAGAACAGAAAAAAAAGCGACCTAGGCCGCTTTTTTAATGCAGATTAATTATTTTAGTTAATTTATACCAATTTTATTAAAAACATGATCATTCTAGCGTATTAAATAACTCACTAACTACGTTAAAAATTATTTATATAGAACAACTATGTACCATAATTTTAGCCTTGTTATTAAGCTATTTCCTTATCGCTATAATAGATCACTAATTTAATGCAATTGGTATTACTCTCAAGCAATGAGAAGGGTGAGCTAAAGCTCAAATATGTTAGTAAAAAACTTATAAAGCTCGGTACCTTGATTAACACTCGCTGAGGCAAAGTGCAAAATAGCAATTGCATCGCAATCAAGAGTAAGTGTTTGCAATGGTTGCTCACTTAAGTAGCGCTCCATGCGTAAAATATTGGCAATAGGCTCACCAGCTTTAATGTGCCCGCCAAGTGGGGCTAAGTATTCAACCATGCCGCCAATAGGGGCGTAATAGGCAAAGTAGTCATCTAAATTACATGCATAACGAGTCATATTAGCTGGCGTATGCGGTGCGTTTTGTAATACGCCTTTGTGATTTAAGTAACTTAAAATGCTGTTTGCATCGTTTAATGCTTCTTTTAAGTCTATTTTTTCTTGGCTGCCTAGCTCTACAGTAAATGCTTCTACAGGTATTGATAATTCGCGACCTTGTCCGCTAAGTGCATCACTTAAATGCCACCATGGGCAAAAGTTAGCTTCATCCATAGCGCCGTCAAAATCACTAGGAATAAGCAATACATGTTCAATATTAAAGTAACGTGCGCTGTCGGTTGCATAGCTTGGGCAGTACAGATGCTTGCTTGAAATAGGGCCTGTGTGTAAATCGAGTACTATATCAGCCTGATGAGCGAGCTTTTGTAAGTTAAGCGCAATGCGTTTACCCGTATTGAGTAAATAAGCAGGGCCGTTAAGTTTGCTGTCTACTTCGTCAATAAGTGCCTGTTTGAAGTTACTTTTTAATGTAGCGTCGTCATACTGAGTATGATTTTGTGCAAACTGTGCCACTAAATTTTTATTGTAGTGATACATGCGATTCCAATTAGTGCCCGTAATCGGATCGAACCTGCCAAGGGTAAACTCGCCAGATTTTTGATTACAACCAATCGGATTTGCATAAGGTACAAGGGTAATATCGCCACTAAGGTTAAGGTGTTTTAATTGCTCAAGCAGCTGAAAAATAACTGCGTTACCTTGCACTTCAGCGCCATGCATATTGGCCTGAATGTAAACACTTGGCCCTGTGCCATCACCTTTTAAACGATACACAGGAATTGTAAGTGGTAAGCCGTTTGCAACTTCCCCTACTACAATGTTCTCTTGGCTAATGTGTGTTGTATTACTCATGATTATTACCTTAAGTAGTGGCTGGCATTTTCGGCTTGGCGAACACAGGTAAGTGTACCGTTTTGCAAGGTGTACTCGCCAGCTAGCTCATGGCATAAAAAATACGGCATACTTTCGGTAAAGCCGTAAGCACCGCATTGGCTAAACACTAGCCAGTCGTACTCATTTAAATCGCTTGGTAAGTTATGTTCACCCAAGCAATCAAGCGCTGTACAAAGTGGGCCGTATAAAGTGACCGCTTGAGTTTTTGCACTGGATTCACGCAGTAACGCAGCAGGGAAATCTTGGCTGGTAACAGCAGGGCGTAATAAGTGATTTATACCGCCGCTTAAAATTACTTGTTCTTGATTGTAGTTTTGTTTGCGCTCTACTACTGGGTTTGCGTAATGACCGCATTCGCCAACGGCATAGCGACCAAGTTCCATCCATAGCTCTTCTACACCCGCATCATTTTTAATTTTAGCGAGCGCAGCAATTAAGTCATCCCAATCAAGTGTTGCTTCGTTTTGTGTATAAGGAATACCTAAACCGCCGCCTAAATCGAGAATCTTAAAGCTAATATTTAAATCGCTGGCAAGTTGGCTAAGAGGTGCAATCATTTGTGACCACAAGTCGCTTAGCTTTTGCGTGCTAAGCATGTTGCCCCACTGAAAAATATGCAGGCCGTCAAATTTAAGCGCAGGGTAGTCAGCTACATTGAGTGCTTGCCACTCATCACAACCCAAACCAAATGGGGTAAGGCTGTCGCCACCCAATGGGTTTTTTTCACCTTCAGGCCAGCGCAACTGTACACGTAAAAGTACTTGTAACTGCGTGTTTTGTAGTTGTGCTTGTTGGTTTAACCAACGGACTTGATTGAGGCTTTCGGCTACAAATATACGTACGCCGCGCTCAATAAAGTGTTTAATTTGTTTGGGGCTTTTTGCAGGCCCCGTGTTGAGCACGCGCTGTGAGCTAATACCTTGTGCTAATACTTGCTCAAGCTCACCTTTACTTGCTACGTCAAAATTAAAACCGGCGTTGTCTAAGCTTTGAATAATTTTAGACAGTGGGTTTGCTTTTACGGCGTACCAAAGTTTTACGTCGGTTTGTGCAACTAAACGCGCAAGATGCGTGTTTAGTTTATCTAAGTCGTAAACAAAAAAAGGTGTATCAAGTTGTTGTGTAATAGTATTTACAGCAGTTTTGATAGGCGTGCTCAAAAAGCTCATTATCGTAAAACCTCTTCAAGTAATAATGATGCATCGCTTTGTTCGTCGCGGTATTTGACAATTAACGCACACGACATACTTAGACCTTGCTTACGTGCCCATTCGTTTGACGCAGGACGAGAGCCCGGTATTACAATGGCATATTCAGGAATAGGCTCGCCTTTATCTAGTTGGCGCTCGTTTACGCAGTCGTAAACTGGAATAGTCGCAGATAAACGCACGCCTGGTGCAAGCACTGCGCCTTTTTTAATGACTACACCTTCAACAATAACGCAGCCTGCGCCAATAAATGCATCGTCTTCGACAACTACTGGGCTTGCACCAATTGGCTCAAGTACACCACCAAGCTGCACTGCTGCACTTAAATGTACGTTTTTACCTACTTGTGCACACGAGCCAACTAATGCGTGGCTATCTACCATTGTGCCTTCGTCGATATATGCACCGATGTTTACATACGCTGGTGGCATAATAATCGTGCCTTTAGCAACATAAGCACCACGGCGAACACTAGAGCCACCCGGCACCATACGCACGCCATCATCAGTACTAAACTCTTGTGGAGCTAAGTTGTGTTTATCAACAAAACCGCCTGCAAACTCAGTATTAGTGCCATTTTTAAAGGCTTCTAAAATGCCTTTTTTTACTTCTACGTTAGCTTGCCATTGGCCGCTTTCGTTTTGTGATGCTGCGCGTACTGCGCCCGATTCTAAATTATTTAATAGTTCTAACCAGCTCATTATAAAAACCTGTATTTAATGCCAAGATAAAATGGTGTTGTTTGCAGTTGTGATGCAATCGGTTTGAGTTAACTCAAGGTGTGTTAAAGGTGGACGAAGTTGCGGGCTGCTTAAGCGGCCTTGTAAATGCATCAATACCTTTACGGGAATGGGATTTGCGACAGCAAATAGGCTATTAATGGCACTAGTCCACTGAGCAAATAAATTAGGATGTTGACCACTTAAACTGCGTTTAACAAACTCGTGAGTTTGTGCGGGCCATGCATTTGCAGCTACCGACACTAAGCCTTTTGCACCTGCTTGTGCAAAATAAGGCATTAGCGCATCGTCGCCACTAAAAATAGCTAAATTAGGCGCAGCTTGGCGGTAAGCTTCAAACTGAGCAATGCTGCCGCTCGCTTCTTTTAACGCCCATAAATTTTTATTGTTTTGTAAGTTTTGAATTGTTGCCGTTGGGATGCTAACAGCACTGCGCCCCGGTACGTTATAAAGCATACACGGGTGAGCGCTTGCATTAAGTAGGCTTTCAAACCAATGAGTTTGGCCTATAGCGCCGGGCTTTGCATAAAGGGGTGAGCCAAGTAAAAAGCTATGAATGGGTAGTGTATTACAATAGTTAACCCACTCAATTTGTTGCTTTAAGTTACTACCACCCACAGCAACCATTAATGGTACCGCTGGTTTTAGCTGGCATACGTGTTCAACAATGGCTTGCTGCTCTTCTTGCGTTAGCGCCAAGCCTTCGCCCGTACTACCAAGTAGTAGAATACCGTTATGTGCCGCTTCTTGCTCGCTAACCAGCTTAGTTAACGTGTTGTAGTCAACATCGCCGTGTTGATCAAATGGCGTAACGAGCGCGGTCCACAGTGAGTAGTCGTTTAAATTGAAGTTGTTGATCATCTCTCACGAACTTATAATTTGTACCAATTTTATTAAAAACGTGATCATTTTAGCGATAACTAATTTAATGTAATTGGTATTATTCGAAGAGTTAAAAAGCTTTATGGAAGGAGCCGCATTAACATCGTTCGAACTAATAATTCGAAGAGCGAATGGGCTTAAAATAATAGGGCGCACGGCCTTAATATTTAAGACCAGAAGCTCTCCACCAAACTAATAAGCTGCTTGTTATAAGCAGCTATTGGTGACAGTCGCTAGGGTTCAACCTAGTCGCCCGAAATAAACACTTCGCAAAAGTGATTACTTCTCGGCGTTAATTCCCCTCACGTATGCTCACTGGAGTTTGCGCTCCTAACATACGCTACCTGAATAACGCACCTCTTCTAGCCCTTTGCACCTGTTTATAGAGTAAAACTTACAAACCTGTGCAATTTAAATAGGGTAATTACGGCGATTAAAGCATTTTAGCCGTCTAGGTGTCAAGCGACTAAATACAGATTAATTCATCGAAAAGAGGGGTGGTTACGTATTAGGTGCTTTTCTCGTACACTAGCAATATAAGTAGTGAGGTATTTAATTAGTATGGAAAAATTTAGCGATATTTATAAGCGAGCGGTAGAGCGAAAAGGCTCTGAAAAAATGCTTAAGTTATTACTTGCAAAACCGCTATCTAAAAAACAACTAAGCACGTTAAGTGACGACGATTGGCTTGAAGAATTTACTCGAAAAGTATTTCAAAGCGGCTTTTATTGGTCAGTCATAAATAATAAGTGGGCAGGCTTTAGAGAGGTTTTTTGGGATTTTAGCGTTGATAAGTTATTAATGATGCCACCCGATATGCTGGAACAAAAAGCAACGGATGAGCGAATTGTTCGTAACTATAAAAAAGTAAAAACAATTACCGAAAATGCTTACATGATCCACGAAATAGCACAAGAACATGGCAGTTTTAGCCAGTTTGTCGCTAGTTGGCCAACAGACGATATTATTGGTTTATGGGCGTATTTAAAAAAGCATGGTTCGCGTTTAGGCGGAAATACAGGGCCTTATGCGCTACGAGCACTTGGTAAAGATACTTTTTTACTATCACGCGATGTAGAGAATTATTTGCGTGCTCATAAAATTATAGACGGCGGCTTACAAACCAAAAAATCACTGAGTGCAGCCCAAGCCTTTTTTAATGAAATGCAAAAGCAAAGTGGTTTAAGTATGCAAGAGCTAAGCTTAATTGTGGCCTATGGTGTAGGTGATAACCGCGTGGGTATAAGTCAGCAATAATAGGAATTACCATGAAATTAGTGCCAAGATACACAGATATTGCGGAAAACTTCGCGATTGAAGATTTCCCTGCAAGTGTTGCCTCCCCTCAGTTATTGCTGTGGAACGAGAGCTTAGCAAAACAGTTTAATATTAATGTCGCTGATGATTTACGTGCTAATACTTTTAGCGGTAATGAAAAGCAGGCGATTCCTGCAGTAGCACTTGGTTACTCTGGGCACCAATTTGGACATTTTTCACCACGTTTAGGTGACGGACGAGCCCACTTATTAGGGGCTGTTACTGACAATGAAAACCAGTTATGGGATATTCAATTGAAGGGCTCTGGCGCTACTCCTTATTCAAGAGGGGGTGATGGCCGTTGTGCACTTGGGCCCGCTATTCGTGAATACGTAATGAGCGAAGCAATGCATGCACTAGGCATTAAAACTACCCGATGTTTAGCGGTCGTTGGCAGCGGTGAAACGGTTTATCGTAACCCACCACAAGCAGGCGCAATAGTTACTCGTTTAGCAACCAGTCATATTCGCGTTGGCTCGTTTCAATATTTAGCGACGCAAGGCGATGTTGAAGGGCTTAAAAATTTAGCTGATTTAGCTATAGAGCGACATTATCCAGAAATAACCGACACAGGACCACAGCGCTATTTAGCATTTTTAGGCGCTGTGATTAAAAACCAAGTTAAGCTAGTTGTGAGCTGGATGCGTGTTGGCTTTATTCACGGAGTAATGAATACAGATAATACACTAGTTAGCGGAGAGACCATTGATTACGGTCCGTGTGCCATGATGAATAGCTTTGATTTTGATACCGTATTTAGCTCTATAGACAAACAAGGCCGCTATGCATTCGGTAATCAACCTAATATAGCTAACTGGAACTGCGCACGCTTGGCCGAGAGTTTAATACCACTTATTAATGATGATGACGAGCAGGCTGTTACGTTAATGACGCCATACATTAATAGCTTTGCTGAGCAATTTAATATTGAGTTTACTGCTATGTGGGAACAAAAACTGGGTTTAAATGAATCTAGCTGCAGTGATGGCGAGTTAATCGCAGAGTTGCTAACACTATTAAAAGATAACCAGCTCGATTACACCAATACCTTCGATGCGCTTACTGAATCCTTAAAAGAAGAAACAGTAATACCTGAGTCGCTAATTGAATGGAGAGCTAAGTGGGTAAGCTTAACCGACGATAATAGTTATGAAGTAATGAGAGCGGCAAATCCTCGTGTAATTCCTCGTAATCATGTGATCGAAAAAATAATTGCAGAGTATAATGCTGCAGGGTCTAGTGAGTTGCTACAGCGCTTTATGAGAATAGCGGATAACCCGTATTCTGATGATGAAAAGCTATCAGAGTTTCAGGCTGCACCGATAAATGATAATGATTACCAGACTTTTTGTGGTACTTAACTATTAGAAATCAATGTAACTACATGATTCAAAAGAGTCATTTTTCAACCAAATGTGAGCATATATGTTTGGGAATGCAAGATCAGGTGGTATTATGCGCCGAATTAAAGTGAGGCAATATTTCTGTGCATATACTAAGTGTATTTTATTTAATTGCTTTACATTCCTTGCTCAATACTAATCTACAAAAACTACTATACTTATTTTTCAATAAAGTTTTAATTTCGCCTATAGTAAGTGGTTGTGTGTTGTTACAGGGTATTGAAAAAAGTTATAAACTTTATTTTTCGTTAAGTATTGATTAACAAAGGCTCAGTTAGTCTATATAAAACTGATTGAGCTAGTATTGATTAGCTACAATTTATTAGTTGTTAAAAATGGGAAGAAAACAATGAAATTAAAATCACTTACAATCGCTATCGCGTTGGCTGCAACTAGCGCATCTACATTTGCTGCAGATAAAGAAGAAGGTTTCTACATTGGTGTGTTTGGTGATTACTACGACGCATCTTGGAAAAATTTAAACATGTACCAAGACTTAGAAGTTAATGAGTCTGCAAGTTGGGGTGCTGAAGTTGGTTACCGTTTCAGTGATTACTGGAGCGCACGCCTTGAGTATGCTGACATGGATTTTAACGCATTTTTAGCAGCTCCGATCCCAAATGGTAATCGTGACGATGTTGATGGCGAACGTTACGGTATTGATGCTCTTTACCACTTTGGTGGCGGCCCTTTCTACGGTTTATTCGGTGTTAAGGAAATGCAAGTAGCTACAGATAATACGTTCTTAAATGCAGGTGTTGGTTACCAACATTTCATTACAGATGGCTTATTTGTTAACGCTGAAACATCTGTATACCAAGGTCTTGACCGTGGTTACACTGACGTAGGTGCTAAATTAGGTATTAACTACTTATTTGGTCAGAACTCTTCGCCAGCAGAGCCAGTTCAGGCTGCTCCAGAACCTGTTGCTGCAGCTCCATCAGACAGTGATAACGATGGTGTTATTGACGCTAACGACGAGTGTGCTAACACTCCAATGGTAGATGCTGTTGATGCTAAAGGTTGTACTGTATACGAAGATAAAGAAGTAACTGTAAAGTTATTAGTGACTTTCCCTCATGACGTTGCTGATGTACCAAATAAATTCTTCGATGATATCAAGCAAGTTGCTAATTTCATGAAAGAGAACAGTGAAGTAACTGTAGTATTAGAAGGTCATGCTTCTGCTCCTGGTGATGCAACTTATAACCAATCGCTTTCTGAAAAGCGTGCTAAAGATGTAGCAGCTGAATTATCGAAAGACGGTATTAAAAAATCACGTATTTCTACTATGGGTTACGGCGAAACACGCCTTAAGAACCCAGCAAACACACGTGCTGCAAACGCAGAAAACCGTCGTGTTGAAGCGCAATTGACTACAGTAGAGAAAGTAAAAGTTAAGCGTTAATAGTTATTTATCTATGAAAAACCCAGCTTCGGCTGGGTTTTTTTATGTGTGTATTAAAGTGAGCATATTTATAAACAGTAATGATTCTTACTTAACAAGTATTCATGAAAATAGTTTTTACCACAACCACTATTCATAGTATTTATAATCGGTATAATCAGTTGCGCAACTGGATGGATTTTCATCTATCCATAAAAGCTTTATAATTACGCGTTAGAATACTATAAGTATTGGGTAACTTATTCGCGCCCAAAGCGCTACCGGATACTTTCACGTCACCAAGAGGGCAATATTGTGCTACAAGAATATCGTAAACACGTAGAAGAACGTGCCGCGTTAGGTATCGTACCAGCGCCATTAGATGCTCAGCAAACTGCTGATCTTATTGAATTAATAAAAAACCCACCTGCAGGTGAAGAAGAATTCATTTTAGATTTGTTCATTCAGCGTATACCAGCTGGTGTTGATGATGCTGCTTATATTAAAGCGGGATTTTTAGCAGCTGTAGCTAAAGGTGAAGCTAATTCTCCACTTGTTTCTAAAGAAAAAGCGGCAGAATTATTAGGTACAATGCTGGGCGGTTACAATATCGCGCCAATGATTGACCTACTTGATGACGAAACACTTGCACCAATCGTAGTTAAAGGCCTTTCAAATACATTACTTATGTTTGATGCGTTCTACGATGTTGAAGAAAAAGCAAAAGCGGGTAATACATTCGCTAAGCAAATTATTGAGTCTTGGGCAAATGCGCAGTGGTTTACTAATAAACCAGCTGTTGCTGAAAAGATCTCAGTTACTGTATTTAAAGTAACTGGCGAGACAAATACTGATGACTTATCACCAGCACCAGATGCATGGTCTCGTCCAGATATCCCACTTCATGCTTTAGCAATGCTAAAAATTGAACGTGACGGAATTACACCAGACAAGCCAGGCGAAGTAGGTCCAATCTCTCAGCTTGAAGAATTAAAAACTAAAGGCTTACCACTTGCATATGTAGGTGACGTTGTTGGTACTGGTTCTTCTCGTAAGTCTGCAACTAACTCTGTACTTTGGTTCATGGGCGATGATATCCCGTTCGTACCAAACAAGCGTGTTGGCGGTGTATGTCTAGGTAATAAAATTGCTCCAATCTTCTTCAATACAATGGAAGATTCAGGTGCATTACCAATCGAATTAAATGTTGATGAGCTTAACATGGGTGAGCAAATCGATATTTACCCGTACGAAGGTGTTGTTAAGAGCCACGGTACTGACAAAGTAATCTCAACTTTTGAACTTAAATCTGATGTAATTTTAGATGAAGTTCGTGCTGGTGGTCGTATTCCACTAATTATCGGTCGTGGTTTAACTGATAAAGCGCGTACATCTCTTGGCTTAGGCGCAACTGATATATTTAAGGTACCAACAGCAACAGAAGTTTCTGATAAAGGCTTCACACTAGCGCAAAAAATGGTTGGTAAAGCATGTAACGTTGCAGGTATTCGCCCAGGTCAGTACTGTGAGCCTAAAATGACAACTGTTGGTTCGCAAGATACAACAGGTCCTATGACACGTGATGAACTTAAAGATTTAGCATGTTTAGGTTTCTCTGCAGATTTAACAATGCAGTCATTCTGTCATACATCAGCTTATCCTAAGCCTATCGATGTAAGCACTCACCATACGCTTCCTGATTTCATCATGAACCGTGGCGGTGTTTCACTTCGTCCAGGTGATGGTATTATTCACTCGTGGTTAAACCGTATGTTATTACCAGATACCGTAGGTACTGGTGGTGATTCACATACACGTTTCCCATTAGGTATTTCATTCCCAGCAGGTTCGGGTGCAGTTGCATTCGCAGCAGCAACGGGTGTTATGCCACTTGATATGCCAGAATCTATTTTGGTTCGTTTTAAAGGCGAAATGCAACCAGGTATCACGTTACGTGACCTTGTTCATGCAATCCCTTACTACGGTATCAAACAAGGTTTATTAACAGTTGAGAAAAAAGGTAAAATTAACGAATTCTCTGGTCGCGTACTAGAAATTGAAGGCGTTGAGCACCTTACTGTTGAGCAAGCGTTTGAATTATCAGATGCATCTGCAGAGCGTTCTGCTGCTGGTTGTACTGTTAAGTTATCTAAAGAGTCTATCTCTGAGTACCTTGAGTCTAACATTGTTATGCTTAAGTGGATGATTTCTGAAGGTTACGGCGATGTACGTACGATTGAACGTCGTATTACTGCAATGCAAGATTGGTTAGCTAACCCAGAACTAATGGAAGCTGACGCTGATGCAGAGTACAAGCATATCGTTGAAATTGATTTAGCTGAGATTAAAGAGCCAGTTCTTTGTGCTCCAAATGACCCAGATGATGCGCGTCTTCTTTCTGATGTTGCTGGCGAGAAAATTGATGAAGTATTCATCGGTTCTTGTATGACTAACATTGGTCACTTCCGTGCTGCTGGTAAGTTGCTTGATGGCTTTAAAGGTCAACTTCCTACTCAGCTTTGGGTTGCTCCACCTACTAAGATGGACAAAGATCAACTTACAGAAGAAGGTTACTACGGTATTTTTGGTCGTGTTGGCGCACGTATCGAAACTCCAGGTTGTTCACTATGTATGGGTAACCAAGCACGTGTTGCAGATAAAGCAACGGTTGTGTCTACCTCTACACGTAACTTCCCTAACCGTTTAGGTAATGGCGCGAACGTATTCTTAGCATCATCTGAGCTTGCTGCAATTGCTGCAATCATAGGTAGACTACCTACAGCTGCTGAGTACCAAGAATATGCAGCGAAGATCAATGCAACGGCTTCAGATACATACCGTTACTTGAACTTCCACCGTATGCCTGCTTACACTAAAAAAGCAGACAACGTGATTATTCAACAAGCTGTATAATTTTTAGAGTTTGTTTAAAAACCCGCTTAGGCGGGTTTTTTATTGGCTAAAATAAATATTAGATAGTTCATGCTTCTTTTTTATATTATTGTATTAAATCTAGTCTCAAGTTACTTTTAAAGTAATTAATAGCGCAAAAATTCCTATAAAAATGCATTAAAATCCTCATCAATATTCTCATTATTTTAGGCGAGATTTTATGACAGCATTAAACAACCAGAATTTACTGCAACTACGTTTTGTTAACCAAGCAAATATTGATTTGATTAAGCCTTCTTTTGATAACCTGCCTGCTAATCCTTATGCAGATGGTGCCTTTCGTAAACGTCGTTACTCAGTAGTTAAAATGCAAAATGGTGAAATAAAGCTACAGCAAGCCAAAGCATTTGTTCAAGACGATTCAATTAATACTTTTCAAGGTAATGTAGAGCGCACTTACGAAAACTTAGAGCAAAGTTTACTTGAGTCAGAGGGCATGAAAAGCATTGTAAATGAGTTTCGCCAACTTACCGGTATTGATGAGCAGCGTGATATTGAAATTCATCAGTTCCGTATGCTTGCCATCGATAGCGATACACCTGCAGCGCCAGAAGGCGTGCATCAAGATGGTTTTGACCATGTATGTATATGCGGTGTTTCTCACGAGAACTTAGAAGGTGGCGAACTGCTTGTATACGAAAACAAGCAAGCTGAGCCTTGTTTTAAAATGGAAATAAAAGACGGCATGTTTGCATTAATAAACGACCGTCAAGTGTGGCATAACGCAACACCTATGAACAAAATTGATGCTAGCAAACCAGGTTACCTGGATTGTTTTGTATTAACGTCTTAAGGAAGTTAGGCATGAACATAACGCAATTACGTGAGCAGTTTCCAGCATTAATGCAGAACGTTGATGGTAAATCGCCAATATTTTTAGACGGACCAGGTGGCTCGCAGGTACCAACATCGGTGCTTACTGCGATGACAGCTTATTTAGGTCATTATAATTCGAACTTAGGTGGCGCGTTTTTTTCAAGTGATAAAACGGTTGAGTTGATGGCGAATGCGCGCCAAGCCGCCGCTGACTTACTTAATGCACCTAGCTCACAACAAATTGTGTTTGGTCCAAACATGACCAGCCTTACGTTTAGTTTTAGCCGTGCAATTTCACGCGACTGGCAGGCTGGCGATGAAATAATTGTAACCAATGCCGATCACTTCTCAAATGTATCGTCGTGGCAACAAGCTGCAGAAGATAAAGACGTTAAAGTTAATACGGCTTTAATTAACGAAGCTGATTGCAGCTTAGATATGGCGCAATTTGAAAGCTTATTAAACAGTAACACTAAGCTTGTAGCGGTTACTTACGCTTCAAATACCACAGGTTCAATTAATAATATTAAACGTATTGTAGAGCTTGCTCACGCTGTAGGTGCACTTGTTTATGTTGATGCCGTACACTATGCACCTCACGAACTTGTTGACGTGCAAGCACTTGATTGTGACTTTTTAGCGTGCTCTGCGTATAAGTTTTTTGGCCCGCATTTAGGTATGGTTTACGGTAAAAAAGAACATTTAGACGGGTTTACGCCTTACAAGGTTGAGCCAGCTAAAGACGTAGCACCAGGTCGTTGGGAAACCGGCACACAAAGCTTTGAAGCTATGGCGGGCTTTATTGCTGCTGTTGATTACATTGCAGCGATTAGCGAACTTGACGATAGCCATTCACGCCGCGAAAAGTTAAGCGTTGCTTTTGCTAAAACTAAGCAGCACGAAATGGCGCTTAGCGAACACTTTTTAACGCGCTTAGTTAATTATCCACGTATTAAGTTATTTGGTATTGATGATTTTGATCGCCTTAATGAGCGTACACCTACTTTTGCTTTAATTTTTGAAGGGCTTGAGCCACGCGCCGTTTCAGAATTTCTAGGTAAGCAGCATATTTGCGTGTGGGATGGTAATTTTTACGCGCAAGGGTTGTGCAAGCAATTAGATGTGCTTGATAAAGGCGGCGTAGTGCGCATTGGTTGTATGCACTACAACACCATTGAAGAGCTAGATCAGTTGTTTAATTTATTTGATGAACTGCTCGGTTAAATAATACTGATTTTGGTGCGCTAACTCTTAGGCGCACCATATATTTGTTCTGCACGGTTAAACAATACCCACGAGGTTAAAATATACTTATCGTTTGATACTGGCTTATTGCCTCTATGAGTATGTGTAAAGTAGCCAGGTGCTATTACCATAGTGCCTTTTTTAGGGGCGATTTTACGGTTTTGATAATAAAACTCTGTTTCACCACCTTCTTCTACATCGTTTAAGTAAAACATAAATAACAACACGCGATGCAAAGCTTCATTGTGCTGTAGCTGCGGATAAACTTCACTGTGCCAGTAAGGGTAGCCACCTTTGTTTAGTTCGTATTTTTGCGCTTGAATGTTACCGAGTCTAAAAATTTGCTGAACTAAAACGGGTAATTGCGGTTTACCCACTTCTTCAAAATTCTCTTGGGTTAAATCGACTACTTCGCCTGTTTTTGGATGATAAACCTTTAAGCCAAATGCCCCAATCATCATAAAAATATGCTCTTCAACATACTTAAAAACATGCTGTGCAGTCGTTTGTTGTATATGTTTTAATTGTTGTGCATATTCGGGGTGATTATTTAAGTGTAGGTCGTGGCTGTCTTTTTTCTTTAAGTCGACACCGCCCGATGTTACCCCTTGTCTTACATGCGGGCTTTGCGCGAATGTGGAAATAAATTCATCGCAAAACTCATCGCTTAATGCGTTATTAATAACGCGTATAAAGTCCGTCATGGTTTACCTTTATATAATTATTATTGGATTTTTATGTTTATTGAAAAAGTGATGCCGCGCTTTAGCGAAACAGATGCACTCGGACACATTAACAATACCGTACTCCCTGTATGGTTTGAAGTCGCGCGTGGACCTATTTTTAAGTTTTTTACACCGGACTTAAATCCACATGATTGGAAATTGATTATCGCCAAAGTTGAAGTGTCGTTTGTAGGCGAGTTATTTTATGGCCACGAAGTGACAGTAAAAACCTCTGTAGAGCATATAGGGACTAGTTCTTTTACGCTGAGGCAAGAAGCATGGCAACACGATAAATGCTGCGCAATAGGCAAAGCTGTGATGGTGAGGTACGATTTTATTGCTAAATCAAAGCAAGCGCTTAGCATTGACGAAAAAGCAGCGCTTAACGAGCATATTTACCAAGGCAGTTAACCTTACAAAGCTTATATTTTATATAAGCTCATGCTGAGCTGGATTAGTGTAAATAAATAATGGCAGCTGTAATACCTATCCTCAATAATACTTAATCAATTTGAGGGATTAAATCTGACGATAACTGCGTTAAAAATTTCTGATATAGAACAACTAAATAACGAAATTTTTGCCTTGTTATCAACACGATTTTCTTACCTCAAAATAGATCACTTAATTAAGTGAAGAGGTATAAATTTTTGTCGAGAAATTTTAACGTATTTAGATTGAGTTGCAGGCTTCAATTATATACTATTTATATTATATATTGTTGCGCCGTTATAACAGGAAATGTTAATTCGGTAATTTGATTGGAGTATGCGTGTGACATCTATTGCCAGTAACCAGCCTTTACAAGTTATTCAGCTCAGTGATGGTGAGAATTTAGCAGCTGAAATTTTGCCGTTTGGCGCAATAATAAAAAGCATTAAATTTAAAAAACAAGAAATGACGCTTAGCGTCGATGACCCTCAATACTATCTTGAAAACCCATTTTACTTAGGCGCTACAGTAGGTCGATACGCTAATCGTATTGCAAAGGGGCGTTTTAACTTATCTGGTACGCAGTATCAACTAGAGGCAAATAACGGTCCTAATAGCCTACATGGCGGTGTTAAAGGTTTTAATAAAGTACTTTGGCAAGTAACTAAACAAACTGAAAGTGAAGTTGAGCTTTATTATTGCTCGCCCGACGGCGAACAAGGTTTCCCCGGTGAGTTGCAGGTTTGGCAAACTATTAGCGCTAAAAACGGCGAGCTTACTCTGCACTTTAAAGCGATAACGAATAAAGAAACGCTCGTTAACTTTACCAACCATTGCTATTTTAATCTTGATGGCAGTGAGTCAATTAATGAGCATCTTGTTCAAATTAATACCGATCGTTACCTTCCTATTGATACAACTAGTATTCCACTTAATGAAGCCGCTTTAGTTTGCGGTACCTGCTTTGACTTTAGTAAGCCAGCTCAAGTTGGTGAGGCCTTAAGCGCCGTTCATCCTCAGCTAGAAGCTGGAAATGGCTTTGATCACTGCTATATTTTTAATGATGACAGCAGTTTAAAGACGATGGCTACATTAACTTCGCCACACACGAACGTTAGTTTAACCCTTAAAAGTACGCAGCCAGGCATGCAGCTTTATACCGCAAACTTTGTTGGTTCGCCTTTTAAAGCACGGCAAGCTTTGTGTTTTGAAGCGCAAAATTGGCCAGATGCGCCAAATCGTGAAAATTTTCCAAAGGCTAATTTATTGCCAGCAGAGAAATACGAACAGGTTATTATTTACGCTTTTTCTGAGTAAATACAGTTCTTTAATGTTAATTAAAAGAAAATCAAAAGAAAATATACGGTAATTAAATGCTATCCATAATTAAGGAAAAGGTTGCACTTTTTGCCGGTTTAAAGTATTTATAATATAAATAGTATTTGAAACTATACGCACTACCACAACGACACAACGACTACACACAATCAGGAGTTTTTAAAAAATGATAATTAACAATAAGTTATCGTTCAACAAGAAAACCGCGCTCAGTATTGCTATCACTGGTATATTGGCAAGCGGAAGCGTTGCAGCTCAAGGCGCTGAAGGCAATACGCCTACAGTAGTAAATGAAGATGTTGAAGTTATCGCAGTAACGGGTATCCGCAGCAGCTTACGTTCATCAATGTTAGATAAAAAAGCATCTAATGTTGTTACAGACGGGATTAAAGCAGAAGATCTTGGCAAATTTCCTGATTTAAACGTAGCAGAGTCTCTGCAACGTATTACAGGTGTAGCAATTGACCGCAGTGGTGGTGAAGGCCAAGCGGTAACTATTCGTGGTTTTGGTCCACAATTTAATACTGTACTTGTTAATGGTCGTCAAATTGCGACAGACAGTGCAGGTCGTGAATTTAATTTTGATGTATTAGCGGCAGATCAAATCACCGGTGCTGATATTTATAAAAGTAATACAGCAACGCTTCAAGAAGGCGGCATTGGTGGTACGGTTAACGTAACTACAGCACGCCCTTTTGATTTTGGTGGTTTACATATTTTAGGTTCAGTTAAAGGTATGTACGAAAGCCTTTCTGAAGAAGTATCTCCATCAACATCATTTTTAATAAGTAATACGTTTAACGATGACAAGCTAGGTGTGCTTTTTGCCATCACTAATCAACAACGTAAACTTCAAAATAACCAAATTTTAACGGCAGGTTGGCGCGGTGGCCAAACAATATCTAACCCAACTGATGGTGTATTGTTTGAAAATGCCTATATTCCACGTAACTGGGACCAAGTAGTTGATGAGCAAGACCGCGAGCGTACAAATGCAAGTTTAGTACTTCAATATGCACCATCTGACGATGTTACGATTACTGTTGATGGTATGATTTCAAAATTCGAAGTTGACTCAACAGTACGCGATTTAGCATCTTGGTTTGAACCAGACCGCGTAGGCAGTGCAACGATTGATCCAGAAACAGGCACTCTTTTAACTTTCTCTCAAGAAGTTGGTTTAGGCGCGCCAAGTGGCGACCCTGCAAGTGACTTAGTATCGCATACACGTAATTCACGTGATGTAACTAATAAAGCATTTGGTATTAACGTAGATTGGCAAGTAAACGAGTCATTAAAAGCTAAATTTGATGTATCTCGCTCAACAGCCGAAAACGACCGTGCTGGTAGAGATCGCTTTAACGTTGTAGGTGTTATCAATAGCTATACTTTTGACGGTACAGGCAGCATTCCTACTGTACAGCATGACGGTTTTGAAAATGGTTCGTTGCCAGATCCAAGCCTAGCGCGACTTCATCACAACGAAATTGGTAATCAATTTACAGATGAAGATGAAATTACTGAAGTAAAAGCCGATTTTGAATATGTGCCAGATAAAGGCCCAGTAGAGCGTATTAACTTTGGTGCTTATCGCCAAGAGCGTGAAAAATCAAGCTTTCAAATCTTTGGTAGCCAATGTCAATTTTGTGGTTACGGTACACAAGCACCGCTTGATGAAATTGATTTTGAAGCATACACAGCGAGTAATTACTTCCCTGGTTTAATCGATACATTTTATAGCTACGATGGCGATAAAATGCTTGATTACTTAGCCGATCAAGGTTTTCCAGTAGAGCCAACGCTACAAAATAACCGTTACACAATTAACGAAGACATCACTAGTTTATACATGGACTTTACGCTTGGTTTTGACCTAGCTGATATGCCGGTAACCGTTAATATGGGTGCTCGTTACTCTGAAACCGATATTGAAGTTGCGGCAATACAAAGCTTTATTAGCGATGTAGTTCCAACTTCAGATGCGACATTGTTTGCTAACGTATTTGGCCCTGCGACTAATATTGAACAAGGTACTAGCTACTCAAACTTACTACCGTCTTTCAACGTTAAGCTTGAGCTACAAGATAATATGATTTTACGTTTTGCCGCGTACGATAGTATTACTCGTCCAACTATGTCTCAGTTATCTCCTGCGACAAACTTTAACGAACCACGTCGTCAAAACTTAACGGCAAGTGGTGGCAATCCAGCACTTAAACCATTCCAATCAGAAAACTGGGATATCTCTTACGAGTGGTACTACAACGATGCTAACTTATTTAGCTTTGCAGTATTTAGTAAAGAAGTTGACGACTTTATTGTTACGTTAACAGGTGCAGAAACATACGAAATGTCTGACCGTTCAGGTCCTGATTCTGCGTGTACTACATGTACAGACCAAACAGATGACGAACTTATTGGTAGCTCAGAAGTTTACACTGTAAGCCGTCCTCAAAATGGTGAGTCTGCAACTGTAACCGGCTTCGAAGTGGGTGTTACTCACATGTTTGAAAATGGCTTTGGTTTTATCGCTAATGCGACTGTTGTGAATAGCGACATTAGTGTAGGTGATGATACAACTCAAACATTTGCACTTGAAGGTTTGGGCGATTCACAAAACTTAGTATTGTTTTATGAGCAAGACAACTGGCAAGCACGTGTTGCATTTAACAACCGTGAAGGCTTTTTACGCTTAGTTGATAACGGCTTCAATGGTGAACCAGTGAACGTAGAAACGTACGGCCAGTGGGATATTAGTGCAAGCTATGATATTAATGAAAACTTCACTATTTTTGCTGAAGGCATCAATATCACTGAAGAAGAGTTAGTACAAACAGGTCGTTTTGCTAACCAAATTTATTCAGTGGAAGATAATGGCTCACGTTACGCGTTTGGTATTCGCGGATCGTTTTAATTAATGTTTGAGGCGAACTTCTCGCCTCTTGTTTCATTGCAGCACATTAGTGCTAATACCAATTAGGTTAATTTAACAGTAATGTATATTAGTTAACCTAATTGGCTAAAATGAATTCACATTAAATCAAAATGCCCTACCGGGCATTTGTTGTATAAAACGTTATCAAAGATACTCAAAGAGTAGTCCATTATGAATAAAACAATAAAAACAATCGCAGTAATTGGTGGCGGCACAGCAGGATGGTTGAGCGCTGCAATTATAGCTTCGTATCACCAAGGTCAAAATGGTGACGGCTTAAAAGTGATGTTGGTTGAATCGTCAGACATTCCAACTATTGGCGTAGGTGAAGGTACCTGGCCCACGATGAAAAACACACTTCAGCAAATAGGCTTGCGTGAAGTTGATGTGTTTAAAGCCTGTAATGCTACCTTCAAACAAGGCGGAAAGTTTGTAAATTGGACGCATGGCAATAATGACTTTTACTACCATCCATTTACTGTACCGCTAGGCTACGGCCGTATAGATTTAGCCCCATATTTAGATAATGTTGAAGACTTTGCACAGCAAACTAATTTTCAACATGATATTTGCGAAGCAAGCTTAGCCCCAAGAGGTATAGCGCAAGGTGAATATCAAGGTAACTGTAATTACGCTTATCACTTAGATGCCGGCGCTTTTGCAGAAATACTTAAACAGCATTGTAAAAGTAAGCTTGGCGTAGAGCATATTGTTGGTACTGTTGAACAGGTAAAACTTGATGACGATGGTGCAATAAATGAGCTTACTCTAAAAGATCAAACCCGCATTATAAGCGCCGATTTATTTATAGACTGTACTGGTTTTTCATCATTGTTATTAGGCCAAGCGCTCAACGTAGCGTTTAAAAAAATGGACCACGTGCTATTTAACGACAGCGCACTGGCGATGCAAGTCCCTTACGATGAAAACGATGACTCCTTAGCCAGCCATACCATAGCAACAGCGCAAAATGCTGGATGGATTTGGGATATAGGTTTAACGCATCGTCGTGGTGTAGGGCATGTATATTCAAGCAAATTTTTATCAGACGATGAAGCAGAGCAAAACTTACGAAACTATTTAGGCGATGCAGCAAACGGTTTAACTGCCCGTAAAATTAGCTTTGAGTCGGGCTACCGTGAGAAGTTTTGGCATAAAAACTGTGTTGCAGTGGGTATGTCAGCAGGGTTTGTAGAGCCGCTTGAAGCAACCGCTATTATGCTTGTTGAAATTTCAGCACGCTTTGTAGCAGAGCATATGCCAGCAGATACACAAGTAATGCCTATTGTAGCTAAACGCTTTAACGAGCAAATGGACTACCGCTGGCAGCGCATTATCGACTTTTTAAAGCTGCATTACATGTTAACCAAGCGCCCAGAACCTTACTGGCAAGCACATGTGCAGCCCAATACTATTCCACAAACCCTGCAAGAAGATTTACTGCTTTGGGGAAGCCGTGGCCCGCTTATTCAAGATTTTCATGGCGCATTAGAGTTATTCCCTGCTGCCAGTTATCAGTATGTTTTGTACGGTATGGGCTTTAAGCCTGACTTTACTAAACAAGCATATTTGTATTCACAACATGTGCAAGCCAAACAAATAATTGAACGTAACAGCCAGCTTACACAGCAGATGTTGCAAACTTTGCCGCCACACCGCGCTTATATTGAGCAGTGGTTAGCGGCTAACCCAGTTTAAGGATGTGTAACTATGGCTATTAGTGAACTAGTAAACACCAAACACCAAACATTAAAAATTAACCCTAATGCAGGTATTGAATATGCAAAAACGCAGCATTTAGTTAATTTAAGAGCAAATGAAATAGCAAAAGCAGCCTGCGACTTACCTATTTTTTTAGCACGAAATGCGCAAAACGGCAGTTATACCGTATCGGGTTTAACAAGCTTTAGTGCTGGGCAAAGTTTATTGGTTAATAACCACCAGTGGCAGGCGCTTTACACACCGGTATGTATGCAAACCCAGCCTCTTTATTTAATGACCCGTGAAGCAAATAGCAGCGACTACTTTATTGCGATTGATGATCAAAGCTCAGCCGTAAATACGCAGCAAGGCGAGGCACTATTTGATGCTAAAGGTAACCCAAGCTTATTTTTAAATTCACAGCAAAAGCTACTTGAGAGCGATTTAAAAAATGATTATCAAACGTATCAATTTACCCAGGAAGTAGCGCGCTTAGGGCTTATTAAAAACATAGATATTGTATTGCAGTTTGAACAAGGCGAAACCCAAACTATTCAAGGTTTGAGCACCGTTGATGAAGACAAACTGCAAACTTTAGATAGCGATACCGTTGCAAACTTACACAAGCAAGGTTACCTAAGTGTGCTTAACAGTATGCTTATTTCACTGTTTCAGTTAAATGCATTGGTAAAGCTGCACAACCAACGTCCCGAACTTATGCCTTTAAAGCAAATTAAGTTAGAACTAAGTCGAGATGCGCACGCGCTGTAGCGTGCACTTTTTTATTACACAGACATTGCGCGTAACGCGTAGGAGACACACACATGTCAGATAACATTTTACAGCTGGTGGTTTTTGTTTTTGTCACCGCTTTAATTGGTGGCCTTACTTATTGGAAATGCCGAGGCCAAAATCGTAATAACGGACAAAGCCAAACCAAAGAGTATTTTTTAGCGGGCGGTGGCCTTACTTGGATGTTTGTTGCAGGTTCAATAACATTAACTAATTTAAGTACCGACCAACTAGTAGGTATGAATGGTAACCAAATGGCTTTACTAGTTTGGTGGGAGTTTGCAGCAATTATAGGTTTGATTATTTTAGCCAAAGTGTTTATTCCTGTTTATTATAAATACAACTGTACAACGACCACAGAGCTTTTAGAAAAGCGCTATAACAACAAACATATTCGCGCTGTTATTGGGGGATTATTCTTTTTAGGTAATGCACTTATTTACATGCCAGCGGTAATTTACTCAGGTGCGCTGTTTATGCAAACCATGTTTAAGGTTGATATTCCGCTAATGTATATTGCCACCGCATTTGCCATTGTAGGTGCTATTTATGCGTTTTTTGGTGGTCTACGTGCAGTTGCAGTGTCTGATACTTACAACGGTTTACTGGTACTGGGTATGGCTGTTTTAGTGGTATTTTTAGCACTTAATGCGATTAATTATGACTTTACGGGTATTCCTGAGGAGCGCTTAACACTCATAGGCGATGCTGACTCACCTATTCCGTGGCCAACACTTTTAACCGGTATGATCTTTATTCAAATGTATTACTGGGGTACTAACCAAACAATTACGCAACGAGCCATGGCTGCTCCTAATGTTAAAGAAGCGCAAAAAGGTATATTTGCAGCTGCGGGTATTCGTTTTTTAATCGTCCCTGCAATTGTGGTATTACCGGGTATTATTTCGTTTAAACTTTACGGCGATATTGGCGACGCTGCTTATGGTCGAATTGTAGGTGATGTAATGCCAGCATGGTTAACCGGTGTGTTTGCAGCGGCAATGGCAGCCGCTGTACTCTCTACTTACAACAGCTTATTAAATTCAGCTACAGCACTATACGTGTGTGACATTCACGAAGCTTACTTTAATAAAGAGCCAAGTGTTGTAAAGCTAAGTGGTTACGTAACATTGCTACTAACAAGCTTAGCACTGGTACTTGTACCAATTTACCAGCAAGCCGACAGTATTATTAACTTACTACAGCAATTAAACGGCTTATTAAGTATGCCTATATTCTCAATTTTTGTAGTGGGCTTATTATTTAAAAATGTTGATGCACGTGCAGGTATTGCAGCAGTAATTTTAGGTGTTGTAATGTACGGCATGCTTACGTTTGCAAACTCACCACTACATACTGACATTCATTACATTCATTTAATGCCAATTACACTGATTGTATGTGTAGCTTTTGCATTGATAGTAAATAAAGTGGTATTTGGTTTGAATGCGCAGTGGGCAGGTAAAACACCGGCACTTGATGACGCAGGCCAAGCACAAGTACAAAAATAACGTATAAATAGTTTAAGCTGACAAAATCGGTCATGGGGAAACTCTGGCCGATTTTTTATATGTATTAAAAGCAACATGACAACTTCAAAGCTAAGGTTAGTTTAATACTTTTTATTACAGTGGTACTTCCAGTGAGTTTATCTGACTATTTGCGATGTAAAGACTATCAAAACCTAATTTATATGATATATACTATTATTATTGAATGTCACTGTCTGATCGATTGTGGCTCAAGCAAAGAGATACATTTAGTAAATAGTGTAGCTTACTAATTTTCGTTATATTTATAACTCACACAATGAATAAGAGGATAGGAAAATCATGGCCGACACTAAATCATTTTATCGATTAGACAGTGTAAACAGCACCGTTATTTTCGACTGCCAGAGCAAAACACCGGCGTTACTGTACTTTGGTAAACGCCTATCTGAGCAAACAACAGAAACAATGCTAACTCAGCTTGCTACGCGTCAAGAAGTAAAATGTGCCGTGGTTGAAGAAGCGCCTATTTCTCTATCTCCATTACTCGGTGAGGGCTTTACTGGTGCGCCAGGGCTTGAGCTAGTAAACGACTCAATCGCATGGTCAGTAGGGCCAGAGCTTCAAGAAGTGCGTCAGCCTTCAAGTACGACCGCTGAGTTTGTAAGCGTAGATAAGCTTCGTGGTATTGAAGTAGTGCACAGCATTACACTTGATAAAAACACTGATGTACTAAGCGCACATACTGTATTAACTAATTTAGGCGACTTACCGCTAAGCGTTAACTTTTGCGCAGCACCAACATTTCAGCTACCAGATAGCGTAAGCAAAATAGTGAGCTTTGAAGGTCGTTGGTCAAACGAATTTCAACGTCAGTCGGTTGATTTAGTTTTAGGCAGTTTTGTTCGCGAAAACCGTAAAGGCAAAACATCACACGATGTATTTCCAGGTTTATTAGTGCATAACGAAAATGCAGGCGAGCAACACGGCGAATGTTACGGCTTTCATTTAGGTTGGAGTGGCAATAATAAATTACGCGCAGAGCTTTTAGCTGAAGGTCGTCGTTATGTACAAATGGGTGAGTTATTACTTCCTGGTGAGCTTACGCTTGCTAAAGGTCAAACGTATCAAAGCCCGAGCATTTATGGCTCGTTTTCGAGTGAAGGTTTTAGTGCGCTTTCTCGTAATTTTCATCGTTTTGTTAAAGCTAATTTACTTAGCCAAGCACAGCGTGAAAAAACGCGTCCTGTGCATTACAACACATGGGAAGGCATTTACTTTGATCACGACGTAGACACGCTTAAGCAACTAGCCGACAAAGTAGCGCCGTTAGGTATTGAACGTTTTGTACTTGATGATGGTTGGTTTAAAGGCCGCCGTGGCGATAACGCTGGTTTAGGTGATTGGACAGTAGATTATAAAATTTACCCAAATGGTTTATCACCCGTTATTGATCATGTGAATAGCTTGGGTATGGAGTTTGGTATTTGGTTCGAACCAGAAATGGTCAACCCTGATAGCGATTTATACCGCGCGCATCCAGATTGGGTTTTAGGATCTGAAAACAACGAACAGTTAAGCTTTAGAAATCAGCTAGTACTTGATCTAACGCGCTCTGAGGTTGTTGAGTACCTATACAAAGCCATCGACGATATTTTAGTTGAATACCCAACTATTAAGTACATTAAATGGGACATGAACCGCGATATTAACCATGCGGGTAATTTTGATGGTAAGCCAGCAGTGCACCAGCAAACATTAGCACTCTATCGTTTAATTGACCGTATTAAAGCGGCGCACCCAGGGCTTGAAATAGAAAGCTGTTCGTCAGGTGGTGCACGTGTAGATTACGGCGTACTTGCACACACAGACCGTGTATGGACGTCAGATTCAAACGATGCGCTTGACCGCCTTGAAATACAGCGTGGATGTTCGTTCTTTTTCCCATCGTCGGTTATGGGTGCACACGTAGGCCCACGCGATTGTCATATCACAGGGCGTAATGTAAGTATTGAAATGCGTGCTGCGGTATCAATGTTTGGCCACATGGGCATTGAAATGGACCCACGTGAACTGAACGATCACGAATACAATGCACTTAAAGCGGCAATAGCACTTCATAAAGAGCATCGTGAGTTTATTCATAGCGCCGATTTATACCGCTTAGATAGCGACGATTTATCAATTAACTTTGGTTTAATCGATGAGCAAAAAACAAAAGCGTTATTTGCGTATAACAGCGTTCGTGAAACACCGCGTACAGCGCCTAATAAATTACGTTTTGTTGGCCTAGATGGCGATGCGCAGTACACACTTAATTTAGTGTGGCCGGTAAAATTTGAAGAGTATCGCCCATCTTCTATTGCTGCGGTAAATGGTCAAACATTTACAGGTGAAGCGCTAATGCAGTTTGGTTTACAAATGCCAATATCATTCCCGCAAACATCGCTTATATTTGAGCTTAACAAAGCTTAAATTTAACTAAGAGCAGTAAAAGGCGCTAATCGCTTTTATGCTGCTTAGCTTAGATATCAGTAGTCAGCTCTATATTGTTTAGAGCTGACTTTTTTATATCCTTTGTAAATGCTAACAAATAAATTTAGCATCCCTAACTTAGTAAGCTAATTTAGTAAATTAACTTAGTAAACTCAAAGTATCGAAAATAGAGTGGTTACGCTTGCGCGTAATTTTGCTTATTACCCAACCAACGTTGAATTAGTGGGTCAACAGCTTCAGGGTGTTGCTTAAGCATTTGCTGTGCAATCGGCCTAACTTGATTAAGTATGTGCTTATCACGGGTAAGATCTGCAATTTTAAACTCGGCTAACCCTGTTTGTTTTGTACCAAGTACTTCACCAGGGCCACGAATTTCTAAATCGCGCTCAGCTATCACAAAACCATCGTTACTATCGCGTAGTACTCCTAATCGCTTTTGAGCGGTGTGAGACAACGGTGCGTGGTATAAAAGTACGCAATGCGATGCCGTAGCGCCACGGCCAACTCGCCCACGTAATTGATGTAATTGTGCTAAGCCTAAGCGCTCGGGGTTTTCTATAATGATTAAGCTCGCATTGGGGACATCTACACCAACTTCAATAACCGTAGTGGCAACTAAAACATGTATATTACCTGCTTTAAACTCACTCATAATGGCTTGTTTTTCAGCTGATTTCATTCGGCCATGTACTAAGCCTACGTTTAGCTCTGGTAGCGCTTCTTTTAACTGCAGTGCGCTGTCCTCCGCTGCCTGGCACTGCAGTACTTCAGATTCATCAATAAGTGTACACACCCAATAAACTTGGCGGCCTTGCTCGTTACACGCTAATTTAACGCGAGCAATAATATCGTCTCTGCGAGTATCAGGAAGTGCCACTGTTGTGATTGGCGTACGCCCTGGTGGCAGCTCGTCAATCACAGAAGTTTCTAAGTCGGCGTAGGCGGTCATAGCGAGTGTACGTGGGATAGGTGTTGCGGTCATAACTAGTTGATGGGGGTAGCAATCACCAAACTTACCCTTTTCGCGTAGTGATAAACGCTGGTGGACACCAAAGCGATGTTGCTCGTCAATAACAATAAGCACTAAGTTATTAAACTTAACTTCATCTTGGAATAAAGCGTGAGTACCTACAATCATTTGCGCCTCACCAGAGGCAATTTTTTCAAGTGTTGCTACGCGCTCTTTGCCCTTTGTTTTACCGCCAAGCCACGCAACTGTTATGCCTAGTTGATTAAACCACGTTGTAAAATTAACACCATGTTGCTCTGATAAAATTTCAGTAGGAGCCATTAAAGCGACTTGAAAGCCCTGCGCAATGGCTGTTAGTGCACTAAGTGCTGCTACTAGGGTTTTACCTGAGCCTACATCGCCTTGTACTAAACGCATCATGGGATACGCGTGTTTCATGTCACCTTTAATCTCAGCAACTACGCGGCTTTGCGCATTTGTGGGTGCAAAAGGAAGTTGCTCTAAAAATTGGCTTTCTAATGTGTTTACCGGATTTAATGCCACGGCTTTAACTTGTTGCCCTTGCTCTCTTACTTTTAATAAGCTGAGATTTTGTGCAAGTAATTCTTCAAATACAAGGCGCTGTTGAGCAGGGTGAGTACCTTGTTCTAATGCAGTTACATCAACATCATTAGGTGGGCGATGCAGCAATAATAAGGCGTCGCTTAACGCCATACTTGATAGCTGCCATTTTGAAGGCAGTAGTTCTTCTACTGAATATTTGTGTAGTAAATCAATAGCCTGTTCGCTTAAAGCTCTAATCGATAGCTGCTTTAAACCTTCGGTTGTTGAATAAACGGGTGTTAATGTCGTCGCTACCGGCTGCTCGTTAGAGGTATCGCTGATGCTGTATTCAGGATGACTCATTTCAAAGCCAACACGGCCTCGGCGTATCTCACCAAAACAACGTATTATTTTACCTGCACTAAATGCGTTCTTTTGTGCGGCGGTAAAATTAAAAAATCGTAGTGTTAGCCTGCCAGTACCATCATTGATTTGGCAAACAAGCATGCGCCTTTTACCAAACGTTATTTGGCTTGTTTCAATTGTGGCTTCAACACTTACGTGGCTATGCAGTGACAACTCGCTAATCGCGTATAAGCGAGTACGATCTTCGTAGCGAAGTGGCAAATGAAAAAGCATATCTTGCACAGTTAAAATACCTAGCTTTAGCAAACGCTCAGCCATTTTTGGGCCGACCCCTTTGAGCTCTGTAATTGGGTATTGATTTAAGCTAGGTTTAGACAAATTGTATCAATCTTATTATTTGTGAGTAAGTTAAGTGTACTTACAGAGCTTTAGTCCATCAAGTATGTTTTAAAGCTTGCCAAAATTGCTCATCAGCGACGATTTCGCCGTTTTCATCAAGTGCTGGGTAGGGTAATTTTTTTTGTTTACACTGCCTTGCAATAATAGGATGGCAGCCTTCAAAGTAAAGTGGGTGCTTAACTTCGGCGCTCAGCATATCTCTATTATATAAACCAGCCAGCTCTCGTTGGCGCTGTGCTTCAAACAATATTAGCGCAGCAGCAACCGAAACATTTAGCGATTGCACCATGCCTTGCATTGGAATAATAATATTTTGATCGGCATATTCTAGGGCTTTTTCTGATATCCCTGTTTTTTCTTGTCCAACAATAATAGCCGTTGGCTTGGTGTAATCTACTTCTCTAAAATCAACGGCATCTTCTGACAGGTGAGTCGCTAATATCTGTATTTCTGGATTGCGTTCACGCATTGCCACTACAGCATCATCAATATTTCTATGCAGGTGCGTCTCTAGCCAGTTTTTACTGCCACCCGAGGTATTGTTTGTTAGCCATTTTTGTTTTTCAGGCCATACAGCATGTACGTGATGGCAACCAACCGCATCAGCACTTCGTACTATTGCCGATAAGTTATGGTGTTTATGCACGTCTTCTAAGCACACGGTTAAGTCTGTTTGACGGCGCGAAAGTACGTCTTCGATTCTTTGATAGCGAGTTTGCTGCATGGTTATCCTCTTTTTTCGGCAATTATACGAGATTTTTACAGTTAAGGCATTACCGTACGGCTAATTGGGTTTTGTAGAGAAATAAGTGTTTCTGTTGATTGAATGGCCTCTATTGCCTGTATTTTATTAATCAGTACATCTTGTAAGTGATCAATGGATTTTGTCATTACTTTTATAAATATACTGTAGTTACCTGTTGTGTAATAAGCCTCTACCACTTCCTCCAATGCTTCTAGCTTTATAAGCGTTTGCGGGTAATCACGTGCGTTATTTAAATTAATGCCTATAAAGCAACACACATCGTAGCCTAGCTGTTTAGTATTAATCGTTAATTGGGTGCCTGTAATGATCCCTGCCTGCTTCATTTTTTCAATTCTTACGTGAATTGTCCCCGCGCTTACATTAAATCTTTTTGCTAATTCGGCGTATGCAGTACGGGCATTTGCCATTAACGCATGAAGTATCTGTTTATCGAGATTATCGATTAAATAATTTTCCATTATATTTTTCTCATAAAATTATCGAATATCTGGTTTTTATATCACTTAATTAATGCTTTTTATATATTAAAGCTATTTTTGTTGTGGGATGTTGAATTAATCCTTCAAATCGTTACATTAACTTCATTAAGGGCGCTAGTTAGAGCGCTTTTTATCAATTAAGCAAGTAACAATAACTGGGAATGAGGCCAATTATTATGAGTTCACACTATGTGCAGCAACAGCAGCAAATAAGTAAAGTTAAGCAATTTTTTTCACAACAACTAGAAACCCAACTTGGGCTGGTTGAGGTTCAAGCCCCAATTTTGGCTAAGGTTGGCGACGGCACGCAAGATAACTTAAGCGGCCATGAAAACGCAGTTGCTGTAAATGTGAAAGCGATTACAGATAGCCGCTACGAAGTGGTGCATTCACTGGCTAAGTGGAAACGTAAAACACTGGCTACTTATGGCTTTGGTGTTGGTGAGGGTATTTACACTCAAATGAAAGCTTTGCGCCCAGACGAAGATTCATTAAGTCCTATTCATTCTGTATATGTTGATCAGTGGGATTGGGAAAAAGTAATTAGCGAAACGACAGAGCGTTCGCTGGCAACACTAAAGCAAACTGTTCAGTCTATTTATAAAGGGATAAAAGAGACGGAAGCTTTTGTAAGAGAGTCTTATGGTTTGACGCCTTTTTTACCGGATGATATTAAGTTTGTACACAGTGAAGAGCTACGTAAAATGTATCCTGAATTTAGTGCTAAGCAACGCGAAAAAGCCATTGCACAAGAATATGGTGCTGTATTTTTAATTGGTATTGGTGGCGCGCTTGGTGATGGTAAAATCCATGATGTAAGAGCCCCAGATTACGATGATTGGTCTACACCAACATGCGATCAATACATGGGTTTAAATGGCGATATTTTAGTATGGAACCCAGTGCTTGAAGATGCATTTGAAATATCATCAATGGGTATACGTGTAAGCCCTGAAGTTTTAAAAGCACAGTTAAGTACAACTGGAGATGAAGATCGCTTAGAGTTTGATTGGCATAAAGCGCTACTACAAAGTAAATTCCCGCAAACAATTGGCGGTGGAATAGGACAGTCGCGCTTAGCGATGCTATTGCTACAAAAGCAGCATATTGGTCAAGTACAAGTGGGTGTATGGCCGCAGCAAACACATGTTGAGGTAAGTGGTTTACTTTAAAATATGAATTAATTTGAGTGCTCAATAGAGCACTCTGTTCTTAGCTTGTTTTAAACTCTATTTCAATTTTGTTATTCAAAAGTTTAACGTTGCACGGAGGGTAATTACGGATTGTTTTTAGCACTTTATCAAAAATATGAATTTCTACACCTGAATGCAAAACAGAATTTACCGCTAAATTAGCGTCGCTAAGTAAATCGTGCAAGTCGTGATCTAAGTTTGAAAGACGTTTTTCTAATAGCTCTGCTTGCTCACAATAATGTTTTTGAGTAGCGCCAATTTTAGTTATGAGTAGATTCCTCTTTTCTACATCAGCTACTAAACTTGTTTTCTCTAGCGCTGCTTGCAACGTGTCTAGCTGTGCATCTGTTTTAGCTAAGTCTTTAAAGCAATTATCAGTATCTGCTGTTATTTCGGCGCCAGAAGCGGCTAAGTTAATAATCATTTTAGCACCTGACTCATTCCCTATTTCGCCAGCAATGAGGGTCGTTGCATCAAGTATTTCTCCACCAAATATTTTACCCTTAGGTAAGTCTGATTGACCAACTTGCAGTAAGCGTTTAGCTTTCATTACACAATGGCTTGTTTGACGCTCAATAAAAATATTATTTGCTTCTAGATAGCAATACTGTGAGTGAGATACATGAATATCACCCAGCGCAATTAGTTTGCAAGAAAGTGATTTACTATCCACTTTTTGATGGCCAATAATACCTTGTTTAACAGTGAGGTTTCCGCCTGCGGTAAGCTCGCCAGATTCAACCGTGCCAAATATAGTAATATCGCCTTTGGCAGTTACTTTCATCCCTGGGTCTATATTGCGAGTAACAATAACACTGCCTTGAAAGTCAATATGGCCGCTTTTTACATTTACATCTGAAATGGTAAAAATATCGTCGACACGCATGCCATTATTAATTTCAACCGGAACACCAGCAATAGTAGAGACTAGTTCAAGCGGATTCAGCTTTGATATTTCGGTGCCTTCGCCTGCCACTAATTGTTTATTTTCTCCGGGTTTTGCGGGCAGTATGTCACCTATTACGGTGAAGCCTTCTTTACCAGGGGTTGCTGGTTGTTGGCGAATAAGCACAGAGCCTGGCTCTACGCTTGCAAGCTTGCCAAAGTCGCGCATATCCACGCTGCCATCTTCTTTGAGCTTGGGGGTTTTTAAACGGTCTTTTAAAGTCTCTACGGTTGTTATTAGTTTAGTGGCCAAACCATCACTTGGGAGTCTGCCTTTAGCTAATACTCCCTTAACGACAGAACCCGCTGTATGCTCAAACTGTTTTTGCAGTAGCAACTCTAAAAATGCTTGCTTATAGCCACGCACAATTCCTGCTTTAACGAGTTGTTTTTTTGCATCTTCTAAACTTAATAATTTTCCGCCTTGGGCAAGGGTTAGCTCGCCAATGGCCAACATTTTATCGTCGCTAATTGTTACATTTAAAGTGGCATTGTGTTTTGTTGCTACAACCAGAGTGTGTTGTGTGTTTTCGTTTTTAAAAAAATCATTAATAGCGTCATGATCTATTTTGCAGTCGTAAAAAGCTGACTTTTCGAGAGCCTCTAAAATAAATGCAGCGCTGGGAGGAATATGTTCTTTTACATCAAGTAAAACATTTCCATTGTTGGCAAGCTTAAACACGAGTTAATCCTTTTTTACTACTTAAGTTAAGTTTGTTTTTTAAAACACAACTACAGATTGCTAGAAATTTACATTTGAGTCAAGAGGTCACAGAGAACGAAGTGCTAAGAGGGAAAGAAAGGCTATAGAGAGGCTCTATAGCCTGTAATACTTAATTGGTAGAAGGAAGTTCCATTATTCCATCTATTTCAACTTGTGCACCTTTTGGAAGTGCACGAACACCTAATGCAGCTCTCGCTGGGTAAGGTTGCTTAAAGTATTGGCTCATCACTTCATTTACAGTAGCAAAGTTAGATAAATCAGTTAGATAAATATTTATTTTCACTAAATCTTGAATTTGCCCGCCTGCTTCTTCACATACCGCAGTGATATTTTTAAATACCTGATGCGTTTGCTCACTAAAGTCTTCTGAAATCATTTCCATCGTTTCTGGCACTAATGGAATTTGACCAGATAAATAAACAGCGGTACCTACTTTAACTGCTTGGCTGTAAGTGCCAATGGCAGCAGGTGCTTTGTCGGTAGAGATAAATGCTTTATTCATGTGTTTCCTATTTTACTTTTTACGATAGACTTTTTGTACATCAGGCATAACGCGAATGCGGCGCATGATGTTAGCAACGTGGATACGGTTTTTAACGGTAACCCCTAAATCTATCACGTATAAATTACTTTCTTTTTCATCGGTGGTAATTTCTACAATATTGGCTTGGGTTGTAGTAACAACATTGGTTAATTTAGCCAGAGCCCCCTGATGATTAATAATTTCAACTCTCAGAGCTGCAATATATTCTTTCTCTGGGTTGTCGTCCCATTTTACAACTAAGTATTTAGAGCGCTCATTTTCCCAGCCACGGATGTTTTTACATTCTTGGCGGTGAACGGTCAGGCCCTTACCTTGGCTTACATGAGCTGTAATAGCGTCGCCAGGTACAGGTCGGCAACACTTAGAGTAATTAACTAGCATGCCCTCAGTACCAATAATGGTCGCTTTGGCTTGGCTGGTAATATCAGTTAAGTCGTCACTGTCATTTTGTAATAGGCGTTTGGCAATTAACATGCTCATTAGGTTACCAGAGCCAATTTCTACAAGTAATTCAAGGAGCGTTGTTAGTTCGTGCTCCTCAAGTACTCTCGCTATATTTTCATCAGCAATGCTATCTAGTTTGTTTTCACCTAACGCTGAATCAAGTAAGCGGCGCCCTAAAAGCATAGCTTCTTCATGATGCTGGCTTCTAAGGTAATTACGAACGCCCAAACGCGCTTTACCAGTAACAATAAAGTTTAGCCATGTTGCATTAGGGTGGGCACCTGAGCTTGTTATTATCTCTATAGTTTGCCCTGTATCTAAGGGCCTACTTAAAGGGTGCGGCTTGCGATTAACGCGCGCGCCTACACAGGTGTTGCCTACATCTGTATGCACGGCATAGGCAAAATCGACTGCGGTAGCACCCATCGGTAGCTCAACAATACGCCCATCTGGTGTAAATACGTAAATTTCTTCTGGGAATAGCTCAGTTTTTACATTTTCAATAAATTCAAATGATGAACCCGCACTTTGCTGAAGCTCTAATAAGCTCTGCATCCACTGGCGAGCACGTTGCTGCGAAGTATTACCTGCACCATCACCTGCTTTTTTATACATCCAATGCGCCGCTACACCTTTGTCGGCCATATGATCCATATCGTGAGTACGAATTTGAATTTCAACAGGTATACCGTGTGGACCAACTAATGAAGTATGAAGCGATTGGTAACCGTTTGTTTTTGGTACTGCAATATAATCTTTAAAGCGTGTTTCAATAGGTTTATAAAGACTATGAGCTACACCTAATACACGATAACACGTATCCATAGAGTCAACTGCAATTCTAAACGCGTAAATATCCATAACTTCGTTAAATAGCAGTTCTTTATTAAGCATTTTTTTATAAATACTATATAAATGTTTTTCACGGCCAGACACAGTTGCTTTAATGCCTGATTCTTCAAGACGTGCTTCTATTTCATGCTGGATATTAGTAATAACTTCTTTGCGATTACCGCGTGCTTTAGCAACTTCCGATTTAAGTGCGCGATGACGCATAGGATATAACGCTTGAAAACCTAAGTCTTCAAGCTCATTTTTAATATCGTGAATACCTAAACGGTTTGCAATTGGTGCGTAAATTTCTAGTGTTTCACGTGCTATTCTGCGGCGCTTATCTGGGCGCAATGCGCCTAAAGTACGCATATTGTGTGTTCTATCAGCAAGCTTGATTAAAATGACTCGAATATCCTGAGTCATTGCCATAATCATTTTGCGGTAGTTCTCAGCTTGGAATTCTTTTTTATCTTTAAAGCTAAGCTTATCGAGCTTACTCACACCTTCAACTAGCTCTGCAACAGTTTCGCCAAATATCTCGGCTAAATCTTGCTGACTAAAATCAGTATCTTCAATTACATCATGCATTAGCGCGGCCATGAGCGTTTCATGGTCAAGATGCATGCCTGCAAGAATTTGGGTTACTTCTACTGGGTGCGTTATGTAAGGTTCGCCACTCGAGCGAGTTTGTCCTTCATGGGCCTCTCGGGCTACCACGTAAGATTTTTGAACCAGCTCTACATCAGCAGCGGGCAAGTATTCTGAGATTTTCTTTTTAAGACCTTCAAAAAGATACATTCACACTCCAATGTTCTAGTGAAGCAAATTAGGTAAGTTACGAATATACGATGAAAAGAGAGGATTGCCAACGGCTATAGTAGAAATACTGCGCCGTTGGCTAAATCAGACCGGGAGGTCGATTATTGGTTGCCACCAACAATAGCAGCAACAGCAGCTAATTCAGCTGCTTCTTGGTGTTGTTGTTCTTCACGGTCAATTAAGTCCATTGAAGAGCTATCAACTAAACCTAGTTCAATTTCACGTAAAGCAACTACCGTTGGCTTATCGTTTTCAGGGTCTACTAGTGGAGTTTTACCACCAACAGCAATTTGGCGGGCACGACGAGCCGCAACTAAAATTAAGTCAAAACGATTACCAACTGCATCTACTGCATCTTCAACTGTTACGCGGGCCATCACAGCACTCCAAAAATAATTTAAATCAAAGACGTAGTTTACTGCAAGCAGCCACTTTCGCCAATAGCCAGTGTTCAATTTTTATCAGTTTTACTTGTCTAAGCCTGATTTAAATAGACTTAAATTATTTAAGCAGGCTATTTAGTAAAACTTGATGGCGTTCTTCTTGCGCTTTTAGGGTTAAGCGCTGAGCCATTACAATCATTTCTATGTCGCCAAGCGCGCTCTCAAAGTCATCATTAACAATTACATAGTCGTATTCGTTATAATGTGATGTTTCAGATTGTGCTTTTGCCATACGAGAGGCAATAACCTCAGCCGAATCTTGGCCACGATTATTTAAGCGTTGCTCTAACTCTTCTTTTGAAGGAGGTAGTATAAAAATAGTTTTTACGCTTGGCATTATTTCGCGCACTTGTTGCGCGCCTTGCCAATCAATATCTAAAAACACATCAATACCCGCATCAAGTTGCGACTCAATAGCCTGCTTTGATGTGCCGTAGTAATTGTCAAACACTTGGGCCCATTCAAAAAAGTCATCTTTGGCAATAAGCGCTTTAAACTCATCTGTAGATGCAAAGTGATAATGCACACCATTTTCTTCGCCTGGGCGAGGGGCGCGAGTTGTATGTGATACAGATACTTTCATATCAGCGTGTTTTTTTAATAACGCATTGATTAAGCTTGATTTACCAGCACCTGAAGGGGCTGATAAAATAAATAAGTTACCGCGAGTTTGTGCCATGCTTTTCTCTACCTAAAAATAAACAGGCTTGGATTACAAGTAAACCAAGCCTTTAATTAACTGCATTGTACTTTAATTAGCTCACCTTGCTCAAGTTAGACGTGCTCAAGTGAGCCATGCCCAAATTGAAGTGGGAGTGTTAGACTTTAAATAAAATTGCAATTTAAAATTGCCAACAGAACTAGCCGCTAGATATAAGTATTTGATAAGGTGAAGTATCACCTATTAAAGGAGCCTTTATGCTTAATAAAACCTTATTTACCGCACAACAAGTAAGAGATAATGAAGCTTTAGCGGCTAAAAATAGTCATTGCGATTTATTTACCCTAATGCAGCGAGCAGGCGAGGCTGTATATAAGCAATGGCAGTTATTTGATGTACAGCATACATTAGTCATTGTTGGCCATGGTAACAACGCTGGAGACGGTTACGTTGTAGCTAGGCTTATTATGCAAGCAGGTAAAAAGGTAACAGTATGCGCTGCTGAACCTGATAAAGCATTAAACGGTGATGCTGCAAAAGCGCAGCAGCTATGGATAGAAGCGGGTGGGGTGGTTTCTCATTTTACAAAAGATGCTCTTAATGAGTGCGATATCGTTATTGATGCGCTCCTTGGTACTGGGCTTAATAGCGCCGTGCGCGATAATTTTGCGAATATAATTAACGCTGTAAATAACAGTGGTAAGCCCGTAATAAGCATTGATATTCCATCAGGCATTGAAGCAAATACAGGACAGCCTTTAGGGTGCGCAGTACAAGCTACTTCAACCGTTACTTTTGTAGGTATAAAGCAAGGGCTCACAACGACGGCAGGTAAACAACATAGCGGTAAGTTAGTTTTTGATGATTTAGCAATTGGTGATGCGTTTACTTGTATAGCTCAGTCATCAGGAACCTTGATAAATATTAATAGCTTTAAAGGAATAGCCACGCGGGCAATCAATAGTCACAAAGGCAGCCATGGCAAGCTTTTATGTGTTGGTGGTAATCAAGGTACTGCAGGTGCAATTAGGTTAAGTAGTGAAGCAGCTCTTAGAACGGGTGCTGGCATGGTAAGGGTGTATACACACGAAAGCTCAATAACACCTATTAGTATTGGCAGACCAGAGCTTATGGTAAGCAGTAATAACCTACATCAAGCGCTAGAGTGGGCAAGCTGTGTTGTTATTGGCCCAGGGCTTGGGCAAGACGAGTGGGCACAACAAACATTCGATGAAGTAATGCAATATTGCCAAAACAATAAAATGCCATTGGTTATAGATGCAGACGCCCTTAATTTACTCGCTAAGCAAGCCTCATCGTATATGTTAGAGCAATGCGTACTTACGCCACATCCAGGCGAAGCTTCGCGACTGCTAAGTGTTAGTACCAGCGACATAGAATCAGACCGCTTTAATTATGCCCGCCTTTGCGCCAAGCGCTATAACGCGACTTGTGTATTAAAAGGCGCTGGAACATTAATAGATAATGCCCAGCACACGTGGGTATGTGAAGATGGCAACCCAGCACTGGCAGTTGGCGGCAGTGGCGACGTACTCACTGGTATTATTGGGGCATTACTTGCTCAAGGTTTAACTATTGATGAAGCAGCACGTTATGGTGTAACACTGCACGCTAAAGCTGGTGATACCGCAAGTGAGCAAGATGGGCAAAGAGGAATGCTACCCAGTGATTTATTCGCAATTGTAAGAGAGTTAGTTAATAAAGTGACGTGAGTTTAAGCGTCACTTTACATAACTAATTATTAAGCTGCAGTAAATCCCATTTTGTACCATATAGGTCTTCAAAAACCACTACGGTGCCATAGGGTTCTACTCTAGGCTCTTCGTTAAATGTAACACCTTTAGAAAGCATTAAATTATAATCTCGCCAGAAATCATTAGTATGCAAAAATAAAAACACGCGACCACCCGTTTGATTACCAATAGCGCTAATTTGTTTGGGCGTTGTGGCTTTAGCAAGCAGTAGATTAGTCCTGCTCGAATTAGCTCTGTTTGAACAAGCCCCGTTTGAATTTGGAGGTGAAATTAATACCCAGCGTTTACCATCTCCTAAATCAGTATCCTCGACTAACTCAAAGTTGAGCTTTTGAGTATAAAACTCAATGGCATCGTCGTAGTCCTTAACAACTAATGCAATGCCGCTTATATGCTGTTGAACGTTAGTCATGTTTGGTTTACTCCGTACTATTAAATAAATGTACTTTTTATCATATTTAGTAAACGATCAAGTAGGGTATATGCTCGCAGTATGTAGCTTATTTATAGGTATAAATTAAACAGTAACAATCTGGTTTATAATAAAAAGCAAAACCCAGCCGAGGCTGGGTTTACTTTAAGTCGAGTTTTAGCGTTAAATGCATAAAATGTTTATCTGTGTAATTCGCCAGTACGTTCTGGTTGATAGGTTACTTCTTTTATTTTTACCTTTATTAAGCCGCCACTCGGTTTAGGCCACTCAATTTCATCGCCTTGGTTTAGCCCAAGTAATGCGCTACCAACGGGGGATAATATCGATATTTTATCGCCGCTAGAGTCACTGTTTTTTGGGTACACTAAGGTTAACGTAAATTCTTCTTTAGAAGACTCAACAATAAAGTTTACAGTTGAGTTCATTGTTACAACTGACGATGGCATATCTTTAGGTTCGACTATTGCCGCTCGTGCCAGTTCAGCTTCCAATTCTTCTTTATTAGCAAAGCTACCTGCAGGCAATGATTCCATTAAGTCATACAATCTATCTGCATCGAGTGATGAGATGATTAGTTCAGGTTTTTTATTCATCTTAATATCCTTAATAATTTTTAATAAATAAAATTAACTCTGAGTATGGCTTGGCATGCATTTAAGAAGCAAAGGGATACGCGAAGTCATTTTATTAATTAGCCACACCTGTGGCTTTTACTTTATTTGTGCCCAATAGCTAAAAACCCAGCCGAAGCTGGGTTTTTATTTGAGCTAGGTGTTTAGGGGATGATTACATCATGCCGCCCATACCACCCATTCCACCCATGCCGCCCATATCAGGTGCACCAGCAGATTCGTCTTTAGGGATTTCAGCTACCATTGCTTCAGTAGTGATCATTAGACCCGCAATAGACCCTGCAAACTGTAGCGCAGAGCGTGTTACTTTAGTAGGATCTAGGATACCCATTTCAATCATGTCGTTGTATTCGCCAGTTGCTGCGTTGTAACCGTAGTTACCATCGCCGCCTTTAACTGCGTTAATTACAACTGATGCTTCGTCGCCTGCGTTAGTTACGATTTGACGAAGTGGTGCTTCCATCGCACGAAGTGCAACTTTAATACCGTGGTTTTGATCTTCGTTGTCGCCAACTAAATCAACTAGCTTGCTAGCAGCACGTACAAGTGCAACACCGCCGCCAGGTACTACGCCTTCTTCAACCGCTGCACGAGTTGCATTTAATGCATCTTCAACGCGGTCTTTTTTCTCTTTCATTTCGATTTCAGTAGCAGCACCTACTTTGATTACTGCAACACCGCCAGCTAATTTAGCCATGCGCTCTTGAAGTTTTTCTTTATCGTAGTCAGATGTAGCTTCTTCAATTTGTGCTTTAATTTGAGAAACACGACCAGTAATACTCGCTTCTTCGCCAGCACCGTCAATGATAGTTGTATCATCTTTAGTGATAATTACGCGTTTAGCTGTACCTAGGTCTTCAACTGTTGCTTTTTCAAGCTCTAAGCCGATTTCTTCAGAAATAACAGTACCGCCAGTTAATACAGCGATATCTTGTAGCATTGCTTTACGACGATCGCCAAAGCCAGGTGCTTTAACAGCTGATACTTTAACAATACCGCGCATGTTATTAACTACTAATGTAGCTAGTGCTTCGCCTTCAAGGTCTTCTGCAATGATTAGTAGTGGTTTACTTGCTTTAGCAACCGCTTCTAATGTTGGTAATAATTCACGGATGTTAGATATTTTTTTATCTACAAGTAGAATAAATGGGTTATCTAGCTCAACAGTGCCTTTTTCTGGGCTGTTGATAAAGTAAGGAGATAAGTAACCACGGTCAAACTGCATGCCTTCAACAACATCTAGTTCGTTTTCAAGTGATTGACCTTCTTCTACAGTAATAACACCACTGTTGCGGCCTACTTTTTCCATTGCTTGAGCAATGATATTACCAATCTCTTGATCAGAGTTAGCAGAAATAGTACCTACTTGTGCAATTGCTTTAGTATCAGAACAAGGAACAGATAACGCTTTAAGCTCTGCAACAGCAGCAATAACTGCTTTGTCGATGCCGCGCTTAAGATCCATTGGATTCATGCCTGCTGCAACAGCTTTAAGGCCTTCATTAACAATAGACTGTGCAAGTACTGTAGCGGTAGTTGTACCATCGCCGGCTGCATCATTTGCTTTAGATGCAACTTCTTTAACCATTTGTGCGCCCATGTTTTCAAACTTGTCTTCAAGTTCGATTTCTTTTGCTACAGATACACCATCTTTAGTGATAACTGGAGAGCCAAATGATTTGTCTAGTACAACGTTACGGCCTTTAGGACCTAATGTAACTTTTACTGCGTTTGCCAGGATGTTTACGCCAGTTAGCATTTTAGCGCGTGCGTCACCTGCAAAAAGTACTTCTTTTGCTGCCATGTTTTAAATTCCTCTAAATTCTTAAATGTTTATAAACGAAAAGTAGGTTTAGCCTACAATGCCTAAAATATTATCTTCACGCATGATCAGGTACTCTTGACCTTCGATCTTTTCAACTTTTTCAACATATGAGCCAAATAACACAGTGTCACCGGCTTTAACTTCTAACGCTCTCACGTCACCGTTATCTAAAACGCGACCATTACCTACGGCTACAACTTCTCCGCGAGTTGATTTTTCAGCTGCAGAGCCAGTTAATACAATACCGCCAGCAGATTTTGTTTCTTCTTCTAGACGTTTAACGATTACGCGATCTTGTAAAGGACGAATGTTCATGTTTTTTAGTTCTCCTAACAGTTTCTGAACAGTACAGAAAAAAGCTTTTCTAATTTGCATTCATTAATGGGGGTAGAGTGTAAAATTCCAAGAGAAAAAATGATAAATTTTTAATCTTTTCGCTCATATTCGCCATCAATAGTCGTTGGTCGTTCCATTTGCCCTTGCTCTCGTTCAGCATGTTGCTGCCCAGCAAACGGCGATGGCCCTTGTTGCCTACCTGCGCTCATTCTAACAGTTGCTTGGCTAGCAAGACCTGCGGCCAGTTTGTTACGAATTGCAGGCGTTAATAATAGTAACCCAAACACGTCGGTCATAATGCCAGGGGTAAGTAATAATACCCCTGCAATTACAACGCATATTCCGGTAAATAATTCTTTGGCTGGCATTTGCCCTTGCGCCATTTGCGCTTGTACGTTTTGCAGCGCACCCATACCTTGTGTTTTAACCATTTTGGCACCTAAAATCGCGGTAATAACAACAAGTGCAATTGTTGCAAATCCGCCAATCACATCGCTTACTTGAATCAGCAAAGCGATTTCGATAATAGGGATGATGATAAACAACACAAATAAAAATCTAAACATAGCGCTCTCTAAATAATGACACTCAAAAGAGTTGATGAAATATAAATGAGGGTGACTAGGTCTCTTTTCAAGGTTAGGGCATAGGTATAGTCATTTTACTGATATTTAAGCGTCTACACATTGTATCGGCTATCAGATACTATGAAGCTAGACACTGTCCAATAAGAATAGGTTCATAATGACTACGCATTTTAAAATGATTTTTACGACTTGCAAAGACGAAGCAGAAGCACGCAGCCTAGCAAGGGCGTTGGTAGAAAAAAAGCTAGCAGCTTGTGTAAATATTTTACCTAACATGGGCTCTATTTATATGTGGGAGGGCGAAGTAGCAGAAGCAACTGAAGCCAAGCTACTTATAAAAACAAAAGCAGATAAAATGAACGATGTGTTTTTAACAATAAAAGAGCTACATAGCTACGAAGTGCCGGAGATTCAGGTTGTAGAAGTTTCAACCGGTAATTTGGCGTATTTTAATTGGATGGACGAGGTACTGAATTAATGCGTTTTTTCTTTTTATTGTTGGTTACATTATTAACTGTACCCGTAAAGGCTGCGACTAATAATGTGCTTGGTGATCTACTTGGGCCTCCGCAACAGACTTTTTTACCTGTAGACCAAGCGTTTGTTTTTGATTTTGACCAGCAAGGCAGTACCTTGTTTGTAGGTTGGGATATAGCGCCAGACTATTATTTATATAAAAAGAAAATAGAAATTATCGCCAAAGGTGCAAACATTCAAGTAGGCGATTCTGGCCGTGGCGAAATTATTGAAGATGAATTTTTTGGTAAAACAGAGGTTTTTTTTAATTCCGCGAGTGTTATTAGTAAGCTAAGTAATGTAACCGAAGGCGCTGTGGTTAAAGTTCGTTACCAAGGCTGTGCAAAAGCAGGGCTTTGCTATCCACCAGAAGTAATCAGCATCCCACTTAGTGTTATTAGTGGTGCACAGGTTAAAAATGTAGACCAAAATAACACTACAGATGAAGCAGCAACTGCGCAAAGCACATTTGCAGCACTCAACGAGCCAGCTACTGAACCTACAACAAATTCGGATGATACCGAAAAAGAACTTACTTTTACTGAACAGTTAGCAAGTCAGGGCTTAATAACTAATTTACTTATATTTTTTGTTGTTGGTGTAGGCCTTGCTTTTACGCCTTGCGTATTTCCAATGTTTCCTATTTTGTCGAGCTTAATTGCGGGTCAGCAAAACCTTTCAACTAAAAAAGCGTTTGCGTTGTCGTTTGTATATATACAAGGCATGGCAGTTACCTATGCAGCGCTTGGTTTAGTTGTTGCGGCGCTTGGTGGGCAAGTGCAGGGGTATTTACAGCATCCATTTGTATTAGTTAGCTTTAGTTTACTATTTGTATTATTGGCTATGTCGATGTTTGGTTGGTACGAAATAAAACTGCCAAGCAGTATGATGAGCAAGCTAACTCAAGTAAGTAACAATCAAAAAGGCGGCAACTACGTTGGCGTATTTTTAATGGGCGTACTGTCGGGGCTAATTGCATCACCGTGTACTACAGCGCCACTGTCGGCGGCGCTCTTATTTGTTGCGCAAAGTGGTGATTACTTAGTAGGTGGTTTAACACTATACGTGCTTAGTTTAGGTATGGGGTTACCACTTTTATTACTTGGTACATCTGGCGGTAAATTGCTGCCTAAAGCAGGTGGTTGGATGGAGCAAGTTAAAACCTTGTTTGGTTTTGTGATGCTCGTTGTGCCGCTTATATTACTTGAGCGACTAGTAAGCGCCGACATTATATTATTAATGGCAGGTGTGCTTGCATTAGCAACGGCACTTTACCTACATCACTGGCAAAGTAGCCAAACACAAAGCAAGTTAAAAACTGCATTATGGTTTGCTGCAACGCTATTAGTTATGACAGGGTTTACGTTAACTAAAAACTACTTTTGGCCAGTACAAGCTGTGCAAGTTAGCTCACAAAGTAATGAGTTTAAAAAGGTGGCGGATTTAGCTGAGCTAAAAGAAGCCGTAGCGCAAGCGAGTAATGAAGGTCGAATGGTTATGGTCGACTTATATGCTGACTGGTGTGTGGCGTGTAAAGAGTTTGAGCATTACACGTTTCCAGATGCCAAAGTGCAAAGTGAATTTAGCCATTATCAGCTAATTCAAGTTGATTTAACAAACAGTGACAATAAAACAATTGAGTTAATGGAAGAGTACACCGTGTTTGGTTTACCTAGTATTTTGTTTTTTAACACCCAAGGTAAAGAGCTAACTACACAACGTGTAACCGGCTTTTTAAACGCAGAAGATTTTGCTAAACACCTTGCTACAGTGCGCGCCAGCGCACAATAATAGTGCAATAGAGCCACTTGGATATACCAAGTGGCTTACGACTCCCTCCTAGTTATTCGTTCCCAAAACAGAGATTGGACCAGTATTTTGCTGCTATTTACATCGAAATCACTATAATAGTTGGTTAACGTGAGAATTTGTTGCTACATTACTTTTTTCTGCTTACTTAAAAGCGGAAAACTACTTAGCAACCGCTTAACTCATTACTTATAGGATATATCGCGTATTATGGCTACAAAATTTAACCTTTTAGTTATAAATGGTCCAAATTTGAACATGCTTGGCAAACGTGAACCGGATAAATACGGTTTTCAAACGCTAAGTGAAATTATGAGCGAACTAACCAGTGCCGCTGATAGTCTAGATGTTGAGTTAGCACATTTTCAAAGTAATAGTGAGCAAGCCCTCATTGAGCGAATACACAGTGCTTGGCAAGCGGTTGATTACATAATAATTAACCCTGCTGCATTTACGCATACAAGCGTTGCATTACGTGATGCATTGCTAAGTGTTGATATTCCGTTTTTTGAAGTGCACTTAAGTAATGTGCACGCACGTGAAGCCTTTCGTCATCATTCGTATTTTTCTGATGTGGCACAAGGCGTGATATGTGGATTAGGTGCAATGGGTTACCACGCAGCATTAAATGCCGCTGTGAGCCGGTTGAAAAACTCGATTTAATTTTAAATTAACACACAAACAAACAGGCGGGTCGTGTAATGGATATTCGCAAGATAAAGAAGCTTATCGAATTAGTAGAAGAATCAGGTATTGCTGAGCTAGAAATCACTGAAGGTGAAGAATCAGTACGTATTAACCGTAACAACATGAGCGCAGGCCCCGGTTACCCGCAATTTGCTCCACAGCAATATGCACCAGCGCCAGCAGCCCCTGCTCCAGTTGCAGCAGCTCCTGTAGCAGTTGAAGCATCAGCTCCAGCAGAACCTACTGGCCATCAAGTTAAATCACCAATGGTTGGATCTTTCTATGCAGCAGCGTCTCCTGAAGCTCCAGCGTATGTAGAAGTTGGTCAGCAAGTTAAAGTTGGCGATACGCTTTGTATTATCGAAGCTATGAAAATGATGAACCAAATTGAGTCAGATAAAGCCGGTACAGTAAGAGCTATCTTAGCTGAAAATGGCGAGCCAATAGAATTTGATCAACCTCTATTCATCATTGAATAATAGCGTAACCTAAAAGGCCAACTCTAATGTTAGATAAAGTAGTCATTGCAAACCGAGGTGAAATTGCACTTCGTATATTGCGCGCCTGCAAAGAGCTTGGGATCAAAACGGTTGCTGTGCATTCAACGGCGGATCGCGATCTTAAGCATGTATTGCTTGCAGATGAAACCATCTGTATTGGTAGACCATCAGCAACTGAAAGTTATTTAGATATCCCGCGCATTATTGCTGCGGCTGAAATAACTGACGCTGTAGCGATTCATCCAGGTTACGGTTTCCTTGCAGAAAACGCTGATTTTGCCGACCAAGTTGAGCAAAGTGGTTTTGTATTTATTGGTCCAAAAGGTGACACTATTCGCCTTATGGGTGATAAAGTTTCTGCTATTTCAGCAATGCGTAAAGCAGGCGTTCCATGTGTACCAGGGTCTGATGGTCCGGTATCTGATGATAAAGAACGTAACATGCAAATCGCTAAACGAATCGGTTACCCGGTAATCATCAAAGCCGCTGGTGGCGGTGGTGGTCGTGGTATGCGTGTTGTTCGTAGCGAATCTGAACTTATTGATTCAATTGCATTAACACAGCAAGAAGCTAAGCAGTTCTTTGGTAATAGCATGGTTTACATGGAGAAATTCCTTGAAAACCCACGCCATATCGAAGTTCAAGTATTAGCAGATGGCCAAGGTAATGCAGTACATTTAGGTGAACGTGATTGTTCTATGCAACGTCGTCACCAAAAAGTAGTTGAAGAAGCACCAGCGCCAGGTATTACTGCAGAAACACGTAAATTTATTGGTGAACGCTGTACACGTGCATGTATCGAAATCGGTTACCGCGGTGCAGGTACGTTTGAGTTTTTATACGAAAACGGCGAGTTTTACTTCATCGAAATGAATACACGTATTCAGGTTGAACACCCTGTAACTGAAATGGTTACTGGTATTGATTTAATCAAAGAGCAGTTAAAAATTGCTGCGGGTCAACCATTATCATTCACGCAAGACGACGTTGTTATTCGTGGTCATGCTATTGAGTGTCGTATTAATGCTGAAGACCCTGAAACGTTTATCCCTTCACCGGGTAAAATTACACGTTTTCATCCTGCTGGTGGCTTAGGTATTCGTTGGGACAGCCATATTTACGCTGACTATACGGTTCCACCACATTATGATTCAATGATAGGTAAGTTAATCACTTACGGTGAAAACCGTGACGTAGCTATTGCCCGCGCGCGCAATGCACTTAACGAGCTAGTAATTGACGGAATTAAAACTAATACTCCTTTGCATAAGAGAATTCTTGCAGATGAAAACTTCCAAAATGGTGGTACTAACATCCACTATCTTGAGAAGAAATTAGGATTGTAATTCTAGCCTGTAAAAAGGCGTTTTATCTTAGTTAATAACCCGAGTTATTAAGCTGATTTAAATAATTAAAAATCCGATATCAGGAGACTGATATCGGATTTTTTAATGCCTGTAATTTAAGTTTTATAAGCAATAAAAAAGTCCATAAAATATACTACAAAGAGTAAATTCGATGGACTCAATATTTATATAATATGTTGAACTAACATTACACTAATTTAGATTCAATTAACTGTAGTGCTTCTTCTAAAATTGTTTCTACTGCTTTTTTAGCGCGCTCAGGATCGCGTGACTTTATAGTCTCTAAAATATCAGCGTGCTTAGCAACATCTGCGCCCGGTACACCTTTAATGTGGTTTGTATAACGAATACTTACTCTAAGAGCTGTACTAATAAACTCAGTTAACTGCACAAAAAAGCGATTGTTACTGGCCACTAATATGCTGGTATGAAAAGCAATGTCGGCTTCTAATGGGTCGTCTAAGCCTTCGTCTGCTTCAGCCATACGGGCTAAGGCACTATCTATATCGGCAAGTTGTTCAGCAGTTGCATTTAGTGCTGCAAGAGCGGCCGCTTGTGGTTCAAGGGCTACGCGTACTTGAGTAAACTCTTTTAATAATGACAGTGACGGTTTGCTGCTTAAAATCCAACGTAGTACGTCGGTATCAAACATGTTCCAGCTACTTTCAGGTAATACACGAATACCTTGCTTAGGACGCGATGAAATTAACCCTTTAGCAGAAAGCATTTTTACCGCTTCGCGGGTAGCGCTGCGACTTACATCATACTTTATACATAAATCGGCTTCAGAAGGCAGGCCTTCGCTTACAGGGTAAACACCACGCACAATAGCAAAACCCAAATCGTGGGTTAATTGTTGTGTTAAATTTTGACGGGGTTGGCTTTTCATTGCGCAGGATTCCGAGTTGATATATTGCTTTATTATATATCATATATCATATTAATGTACTTAAGGATATGATATAAACTTTTAATTAGTTAAATATTTTAGCACAGCAATAACAACTTAGTTTGGCTCTTTATAATGTAAATGTAAGTTTATAAAGGGTTTAATTAAAATTGAAAATGCGCTGTATGGAGAGTTGAATTTGAACACCCTAGCTCAATATCATAGTCTTTCTGGTAAAGTTATTTTTATTACAGGCGGTGCATCAGGCATTGGTAGAGCAATGGTTAAATCCTTTGTAAACCAAAATGCAAAAGTAGCATTTATAGATATTGATGATAAGGCCGCGCAATCGCTTATTCGTGATTTACCCAATGCAAAACTATGGTATAGGCAAGTTGATGTAACTGACTCTCATGCACTTCAGCAATCACTTGTGGATGCATGCGCCGCTTTTGATGCCATTAATGTACTAGTTAATAATGTAGCGAACGACCGCCGCCAAGCGAGCGAAGACGTTACAGTGCAAGACTGGGATCAGTGCTTACAAATAAACTTAAACCCTGCATTTTTTGCCTCTCAAGTTGCTATGTCTTTTATGAAAGGCGATGGAGCCGGCAGTATCATTAATTTTAGCTCTATTAACGCTATTATGGGGCAACCTCAAATGGCAGGCTATGTAACCGCAAAAGCAGGCCTTATTGGTATGACTAAGGCACTGGCTCGCGATTACGGCGAGTTTGGTATTCGCGTTAACGCTATTTTACCAGGGTGGGTGGCTACCGACCGTCAACTAGCAAGCTGGTTTACCGAAGAAGAGCAAGTTAAGTGGATGGAAGCCATGGCACTTAAAAAATTAGTAACTCCTGAAGATGTTGCTAATTTGGCACTCTTTTTAGCCGCCGATGAAAGCAGTATGATCACCGGGCAAAGTATTAAAATTGACGGTGGGAGGCTTTAAAGCTTGGCTACTTCATCTCTTTTTATTGCTGTTGACTGGGGCACGAGCCATTTACGCGCTTATTTGTGCGAAGTACGAGCGCAATCAACACTTAAACTATTAGCACAACGTGATGGCCCTGGTGTTGTTAAGGCAAATCAAAATTTTGAGCAAACCCTAATCGACACCATTGCGGTGTGGAAGCAAGAATATGGCAGCTTACCTATATATATTGCAGGACAAATTACCTCAAGCATCGGCTGGCACGAAACGCCTTATTTAGAATGCCCGATTAATCCCGAAGGGTTACTTGATGCTGCTGTTAGCTTTGATTGCGATGGACATATTATTAAAGCGTTACCTGGCACAAAGTGTACGCTGCAAAATGGCTTGTTTGATGTAATGCGCGGCGAAGAGCTGCAAATTTTAGGGTTTTTAAAGCAAAATCCACAGTATCAACAAGGTAAAATATTACTCTGTTTGCCTGGCACACATACCAAATGGGTGCTTATAAACAATGGCGAAATCATTTGCTTTAAAACAGCCATGACCGGTGAGTTATATGATTTGTTATGTCATCAAAGTGTTTTAATTCCTAACGACTGCGCAGAAGGTGAGTTTGACTTTAAAGCATTTGAGCAAGGCTGTGAGCTAACTTTAGGTAGTGATAGCGGTAACTTGGCACATGGTATTTTTAGTGTGCGTACCCGCCAGCTTTCAAAGGAGTTAACGCCAGTACAAGCTAAAGCCTATTTGTCGGGTGTATTAATTGGCAGCGATGTACGAGCAGCTCGCCACGCTAGCGAATGGCAATTATTAAGTGATACGCAAGTTGTGGTGATTGGCACAAAGCAGCTGAATAAGTGTTTTACTACGGCGCTTAACCAAATAGGTGTGAAGTGTGTTGAGTTTGATATTAAAACAGCGACGCTTAGCGGCTTTAATTATTTATTTAATTTAGAGTCAAAAAAATAAACCCCTTTATAACGGTTAAATTATAAAGGGGTTAACAGGAAGCTATTATAACTTGATAGTTAAGCGCTTTTAGCTGCTTGGTTATGCTCAATGTAATCATTAAGCGCAGCAACTTGCGCCTCATTAAAACGTAGTCCTAATTTGCTGCGGCGCCATAAAATATTGTATGCGTTTTCTGCCCACTCTTCATTTAGCAAGTAATCTACTTCTACTGCAAATAAACCATGGCCAAAATCTTGGCCTAAATCACTCAGCCCAGTTGCACTACCTAAAATATGTTTAGCACGAGTACCATAAGTGCGTACAAAGCGTTTAAGTGTTATTTCAGGTAGCCATTCGTATTTTGCTTTTAGCTCTGATTTAAGTGCTTTTACAGAGCTAAAATCACCACCAGGGAGTGAACTATGTTTGGTCCACGCATTGCTCATTTGCGGATAAAAATCTTCAAGCTTATTAACCGCAGCTTCGGCAAGTTTGCGATAAGTTGTAATTTTTCCGCCAAACACACTCAGTAGAGGTGTTTGTTTAGCATCACTCGAAAGCTCTAATTTATAATCGCGAGTAACGGCTTGTGCATTAACTGATTCGTCATCAAGTAATGGGCGTACACCAGAAAAGGTATGTACTATGTCTTCGCGTTTAATCGGTTGTTTAAAGTAGGTATTAGTAATATCAATTAAGTAATCAATTTCTTCATCACTAATTTTAACGTCTTGTGCTTCACCTTTGTGCTCTACATCGGTTGTGCCAATAAGTGAGAAGTCATCTTCAAACGGAATAACAAACACAATACGCTGATCTTTATTTTGTAAAATATAAGCTTGTTTTTCATCGTGAATGCGAGGCACTACAATGTGGCTACCTTTTACAAGGCGAATATTTTGTGGTGATTTTTCTGTTAGGGCTTCGTCAAATAATTTAGCAACCCAAGGACCCGCAGCATTAACAATCCCTTTGGCAGAAATGGTGTATTTAGCTTTGCTCTTTTGCTGCTCAAGCGTTACCTGCCATTTACCTTGCTCACGTTTAGCATTTACACACTTAGTTTGCGTGGTAATAACAGCACCTTTTTGTTGCGCTGCTAGGGCGTTTAAAACGACTAGGCGAGAGTCATCAACCCAGCCATCTGAGTACTCAAAACCTTTAGTAATAGAGGGTTCTAAAACGCTATTTTCACCAAATTTAATGCTTCGAGAACCCGCTAGTGTTTCGCGTTTTGCTAGGTTGTCATACATAAACAAGCCAATACGAATCATCCACGCAGGGCGCAGGTGTTTTTGATGCGGCAATCTAAAGGTTAGCGGCCACATAATATGAGGTGCGTTTTTAAGTAGCACTTCTCGCTCTGCTAGCGCTTCTTTTACTAATCTAAATTCGTAATGCTCAAGGTAGCGCAGACCGCCGTGGATCAGCTTAGAACTGTTTGAAGATGTTGCACAGGCAAGGTCTGATTGTTCGCACAATAGAACTTTTAACCCTCTGCCAGCTGCATCAGCTGCTATTCCAGTGCCGTTTACAACGCCACCGATGACTAGTAAGTCATATTCGTTATCTGCTAATTCCACCGAGCTAACCTTTTTATTTGTAATATAAATAAGACATAAACATCATAAAGCTGCTGTTTTCATTTGACAATAGAAAACCCAGATTTTCATTCGTTAATTTTGACGCCAATCCATTTTCAATTTTAAGCAGTAAAGCATGCCTTTTAAATCTAGCATTTAGCTAAGTTAAAAAAGCAAAGTGGCTAAAGTATTAGCCTTAGCCACTTAGTATTTACTGCGGGCAGTTTTTATTCGTTAAGCAGACTTGGGCTACGCAGTGCTGCCATTTTGCGTATAGATCGTTACGCTCGTCGGCACTCATGGTGGGCTCAAAGCGACGGTCGCATGTCCACATTTTAGATAACTGTTCAGTCGACTCGTACACACCTGCTTGCAAGCCCGCTAAATAAGCGACCCCTAAAGAAGTGGTTTCGGTCACTGTTGGTCGCTCAACTGTTGCACCTAAAATGTTTGATAAAAAGGTCATAACCCAATTATTTTTTACCATACCGCCATCTACACGAAGCACACTTGGGCGAAGGCCATCACGCTCCATCGCTTTTTGTAAATCTTTGGTCTGGTAACCAACTGATTGCAAAGCAGCCGCAACAATAGTGCTAATACCAGAGTCGCGTGTTAGCCCTAAAATAGCGCCACGCGCATTAGGGTCCCAGTAGGGAGCGCCTAAACCCGTAAACGAAGGCACTAAAAATACACCATGATCGAGCGGTACATCTTTAACCATCGACTCACTTTCGCCAGCATGGCTAAGTAGCTTTAAGCCTTCAACAATCGACTGCATAGTTGCGCCAGCCATGAATATACTGCCTTCAATGGCGTAAGTTGGCTTGCCGTTTAATCTGTAGGCAACAGTGGTCAATAAGCGGTTTTCTGAGGTCAGTGCTTTTTCGCCAGTGTTAAGCATTAAAAAACAGCCAGTACCGTAAGTACTTTTAGCCATGCCTTGTTCAAAACATGCGTGTCCTACAAGCGCAGCTTGTTGATCGCCTGCAATACCACAAACACGAATTGGCGCGCCAAAAATATCAGCGCTGGTTGAACCAAACTCGTCAGCAGAATCCATTACTTCCGGCAGCATAGATTCTGGGATATCGAATAACTCTAAAAGCTCTTGATCCCACTGCTGGGTATGAATATTAAATAACATGGTGCGCGATGCATTGGTTGCATCGGTGCGGTGCTCTTTGCCGCCTGTTAGCTGCCAAAGTAGGTAAGTGTCAACCGTACCGAAGGCGAGCTCACCTGCAAGGGCTTGTTCGCGTGCGCCTTCAACGTTATCTAAAATCCAACGAATTTTAGTGGCCGAAAAATAAGGGTCGAGCAATAAGCCTGTTTTTTCGCTTATCGTTTGGCAAAGCTCATCAGTTGTTAGGCTTTCGCAATAGTCATTGGTGCGACGGTCTTGCCATACAATAGCGTTATAAATTGTTTTGCCTGTTTTTTTGTTCCACACTAAAGTGGTTTCGCGCTGGTTGGTGATACCAATGGCAATAATTTCTTCAGGCTTTACATCGTTTTTAGTTAACACTTCGCGACTAGTGCTAAGCACTGTTTGCCAAATATCGTTAGGGTCGTGTTCTACCCAACCATTTTGTGGAAAATGCTGCGAAAATTCTTGTTGTGCTGTACCAAAAACGTCTGCATCTTTTGTAAACAAGATGGCCCGAGAGCTTGTGGTTCCTTGATCAATTGAGAGTATGTATTTGGACATGATATTTGTGTTATTTATCTTATCTTATATATGACTAGATTGCCTTTAACCGAAGTTATGGCAATGGTTTTTTCTTAAAATAGCAGATTAAAAAATAAACACGCTAATATTTTCTGGTAACTCTTTTATATAAAAGGCGTTTTATTTTTGCATTATTTTAAGGGCGTACGCGGCTATTGATTAAAACAGCCGCTTAAAGCTTATTATTACTTGGTGTGAGGTTTAGCTTGTTGCCAATCCATACCGGTAGAAAAGCGATTATCAAACCCGCGCCACTGTGGCAGCGGTTTACCATCAACAACAGCTTGGTCGCCGTTTTGTGGTAAATCTAAGTATTTACACTCGCTGGCTATGCCTTTTACGTGGCAATCCATCATGGCAAGTACAAAGTGTTTGTTAATTTCGTTTAGTGTACGCATAGACCACGAAGGCTCGTAGTAATGGCCTATATCTAGCTCACTGCTACTTTGTGCAATAGCAGGGGCTGGGTGTGGTGCAATATTATGGCGTGCATTTTTGTAAGTAAGCATGTACTTATCTTTGCTGCCTGTTTGTTCATAAAGACTTTTAATGCTTTCATAGCCTGAAATGTCATCTAAGTTACCGGCTATATAAAGCGAAGGTACTTTAATATTTTCCATTGCTTTGGCATCAAATATAGTGTGCTGTCCGCCCCATGGCGCAAAGGCCACCATCGCTTTTATACGTGGGTCTACTTTTGGGTTTTGGTATTGTCCACCAGCGCAGCTGTTTAGTAATTGCTGTACTTGTTTAATTTGAGCAGGGTCTTTCATACCCGTAAACATAGCTGTAGTTTGCTCATTAAAAGCGTAACAACCACCTATCGTATTTACAGCGCCATAGCCACCCATTGAGTAACCAATTACGCCTGCGCTTTTGTTATCTACCTGCTTGCTTGCAAAGTTGTTTTGCTCATTAAAGTAATTAATAACAAACTGCTGATCGCGTGAGCGATTTATAAGCGTGCTAAAAAAGCCAGAGAACGGTGCATTTTTAAAATCAACATCGGCATTGGTTGAGTCAGTATGATCAATAGCTACCACAATGTAACCGTGCGACGCTAAATGCTCGCCAAGGTAGTACATAATTGTACGGTAACCGGTATAACCGTGCGAAAGCACTATCACAGGGTAGTGCTCTTTATTATTAATGGCGACATCACGCATTGCATCGGCTTGCAGAATAAACTCTTTACCTGAGCGAGTTTGATCGGTGTAGCTGGTAAGTGGCGCTTTTGCTGTATTTGCAGCCGGATACCACACCTCTACTTTTAAAGGACGATCTTTTTGGCCTTGTGTAGCGGGGTCAAATTGCGCAGGGTTAACTAAATCAAGTGTTTGCACACCTACATTGTAGCTACCTTTAGCTGCAAGCTCTGGCAGTACTTCGCTAGTGATTGGCGGGTATAGCTGCTCTGGTTTATTAGATTCAGCAACAGCTACACTGGCAGATAAACTGCACGTAGCAAGTAATATAGCTTTTGAAAGCGCCTTGAGTGTGTGTGTCATTGTGTGTCCTTGTTGTGTATTTTTATTTCTTAATTTGTCAGTTCAGCCGACTCAATAGCATTGCTATATTGCAGCTGCCATTGTGCTCGCAAGGTATCCATTATGTTCATAACCCGTAAGCTAGTACCCAGTGGTAATACGCTGCTTTGGGTTTGTTTTTGTAATATACACTGCGTGACATGTGCAATTTCAAACTTAAAGTTTTCATCGTCACTAAAGTTGTATTCAAAGTACTGAGGGTCTTGGTCTTTTATGTGTAGCTCTAGCGTTTGTGCACCTACAAACTGAGGTATTCGAATATAGCCAAGCTCACCATTAATACATGCTTCTGTTGGGCCATTTTGCTGCAGTGCGCTGGCAAGAGATGCAAATTGCCCGTTACCGTAATCAACTATAGCAGTGCTTCGCTCATCAACGCCGGTTGTGCTTTTATGTACAAAGGAGTTGATGTGTTCAGGGGCTTTATTAAATACCACATCAGCAATCGAAATAGGATAAATACCTAAATCGAGCAGGGCGCCACCCGCTGTTACAGGGTTCATTAATCGATGAGTATCTGCAAAGCTGCCAGGTAAACTAAAGTTAGCATTAACACTGTGTACATTACCAATAACACCTTCACTTAGGAGCTGTTGTAATTTTACTATGGCAGGTAAAAATCGCATCCAAACGCCTTCCATTAAAAAGCAGTTTTGTTGTTTTGCAAGCTCAGTGAGACTTTGCAACTGCTTAGCATTAACGGTAATTGGTTTTTCGCTTAGCACGTGCTTATTGTGTTTTAAGCATTGGGCTATCGTTTTAAAGTGTTGATCGTGGGTATTGGCAATATAAATAGCATCTATATTTGGGCATTGCATAAGAGCTTGATAGCTTTCATAGCCTTGAATATTGTACGGTGTGGCAAATTCTTTAGCGCGCTGCTCACTCGTTGATGCAGCGCCAATAAGCTGTGCATCACTGCAATGCGCAATGCTTTTAGCAAAGGTGTGAGCTATATTGCCACACCCAATAATTCCCCAATTAACCTTTGCCATGCTTATTCCTTAAGTTTATTTAAAAAGACGTTATTTGTAATCCTGAACCCGCTGAACATACGTAAATATCAGCATTTAAGTTAAAGCGTTCAAAGTAATGCTTTTCTACCGCTGCTTTAATTAGTGGTACTTCCGCATCACGACATAAACATACAATTGCGCCACCAAAACCACCCCCTGTCATACGAACTGCGCCACGCTCGCCCATCGCTTCTTTACAAATTTCTACTAAGCCATCGGTTGCAGGTACGGTTACTTCAAAGTCGTGTTTAAGTGATTGATGCGATGCTGCCATTAGCGTGCGAAGTGCATCCATATCGTTATTTTGTAGTGCAGTAGTTGCTGCAATTACACGGTCGTTTTCGCTAATTACGTGGTGTGCACGTTTATATTCGTTTTCGCTTAATGTCGCTTTTACTGCTTGCAGGCCAGCCATGGTGGCTTGGCGAAGTGTTTCTACACCCATTTTTACAGCAGCTTGTTCGCAGTCAATACGGCGCTGGTTGTATTCGCTATCAACCAACTTACGCGGGTAGTTTGAATTAACAATAACAATATTTAAATCATCAGGAACTTTAACTGATTTGGTTGCGAGGTTTTCACAGTCGATTAATAGTGCATGACCATTCTCGCCTTTAGCTGAAATAAGCTGATCCATAATGCCGCATTGGCAATGCATAAAGTCGTTTTCGGCTTCTTGACCAAATAGCGCAATTTGCTCTGGCGGTAAACCAAGCTGTGCAATATGGTTAAACATACCGCCTACAGCAACTTCTAGTGCGGCCGATGACGACAAGCCACTACCTTGCGGTAAGTTGCTGTCAATAAGTAGGTCGGCGCCACGCAGTGTGTAGCCCGCTCTTTTAAGAACATAAGTAACAGCACGAATGTAGTTACCCCATTGCGACTGGCCTTCAGTGATTTCTTCATCAACGCTAAAGCTGTCTTTTTCGCCAGGGTAATTTAAAGAATGCACAGTAATAATATTGTCGTCGCGCTCTTTAAACATTACTTGGGTACGAAACTCTAACGAACACGGTAAAACAAAACCATCGTTGTAGTCGGTAAATTCGCCAATAAGGTTTACACGCCCCGGTGCTGCTGCAATACCTTGAGCAGGCGCGCCATACAGTGACAAAAATTGTTGTTGGAATTCGTTAAGCTTCATCTGTGTGTCCTGCTGTATCTTTATAGTGTGTTGTACTGGCTGCTTTTAAAATAGAAGCAGCGGTTTCTGCGCTTAAATCGCGTTGGCTTTCGCCTAGCATTTCGTAGCCTACCATGTGTTTTTTAACAGTAGCAGAGCGAAGTAGCGGCGGATAAAAGTGTGCATGCAAACGCCAATGTTGCTCATCAGAGCTTCTATCAGCAGGTGCATTGTGCCATCCCATTGAGTATGGGAAGCTGCAATTAAATACGTTGTCGTACTTAGTGGTTAATACTTTAAGTGCCTGAGCCAAAGAGTCGGTTTGCGCATCGTTTAGCTGGCTAAAGTTTTGAATGTTATCTTTAGTTACTAGCATTGTTTCAAACGGCCACGCTGCCCAAAATGGCACAACAACAAGCCAATGTTCGTTTTCAAATACAACACGTGTTTGATCTGCTTGCTCTTTTTGCGCGTAATCGGCAAGCATGGCTGTGCCATGCTTTTTATAATAGGCAAGCTGCTGGTTATCTTCGGCTTCTATTTCGGTTGATAAATGCGAGTGAGCCCATACTTGGCCGTGAGGATGAGGTTGCGAACAACCCATGATCTCGCCTTTATTTTCAAAAACTTGTACGCATTCGTACTGCTGTGCAAGCTCTGTGTAATTTTGTTTCCAGGTTTTTACTACTTCGTGCAATGCGTTTTGGCTAAGCTCTGGTAGTGTTTTATTATGCTCTGGAGAAAAACAAATTACGCGGCATTCGCCGCTGGCTTCGTCGGCAATAAATAAATCGCTGTCTGATTCTAAGCTTTGTAATTGCTCGCTGGCATTAGGCGTTAATGCGCCAAAATCATTTATAAATACGTGTGTGTATTTATAATCAGGGTTACTGTCACCATTTGCACGGGTATTACTTGGGCAAAGTGGGCAGCTTTCATCGTGTTTTGGTAGTACGTTTTCGTTAACGGCTTCTGTTGCGCCTAACCATGGGCGGTTATTACGATGTGGTGACACTAATACCCAACGACCCGTTAGCGGATTTTTACGTCTGTGAGTACTTTCTAATAAAGCCATATTAACTCTCCAACCCACTTGGGTAATTAGTTTGCCAGCGCCATGTGTCGTTTGTCATGTCGCTAAGTGTTAGTTCTGCGTGCCAGTTAAGTGTGTTTTGCGCTTTTGTGGCATCGGCGTAGTTACAGGCAATATCACCTGCACGGCGCGGTGCAATCTTATACAGAATATCTTTATTGGCTGATGCGCTAAATGCTTTAATCATATCAAGCACAGAATAACCTTGCCCTGTGCCTAAGTTGTAAGCATGAAAGGCGGTATCTGTTTTATGCTGCATAAATGCCGCAACATGACCTTTCGCTAAATCTAAAACATGAATATAGTCGCGCACGCCTGTGCCATCTTCGGTGTCGTAGTCGTCACCAAAAATATTAACCACGTCGCGTTTGCCTACTGCAGTTTGAGCAATAAAAGGCATTAAGTTATTAGGAATACCATTAGGGCTTTCACCTAATAAACCACTTGGGTGTGCACCTACTGGGTTAAAATAACGAAGCGCAATACCCATAAATTGACTGTTGGCATTACATACGTCTTGCATGGCTTGTTCAACCATGACTTTAGTCCAACCATAAGGGTTAGTTGCGCGTATAGGATGCTTTTCGTCAATAGGGAGGTAGTCTGGCTCGCCGTACACCGTAGCCGATGAGCTAAATATAATATGGTTAACGCCTTCATCTTGCATGTTTTGTAGCATGCTTAATGTGCCCGACACATTATTTTGATAATAACGCAGTGGTTGCTCAGTTGATTCGCCAACGGCTTTTAAAGCCGCAAAGTGAAAAACAGCTTCGGCTTTAGTCTGTTTTAGGGCGAGCTTAAATTGTTGCTCGTCTTGAATGTCACCTAAAATAAACTCAAACCGAGTACCTGTAATCTTTTCGAGTTGGTCAAGTACCCGCGCACTTGCATTAGACAAGTTATCATAAATAACAGGTGTAATACCTGCTTCATGCAATGCAATACATGTGTGGCTACCTATGTAACCCATGCCGCCAGTAACTAAAACTCTCATATTATTTCTCGAAAAGTGTATTTATATGATAAATACTACTATTAAGGGGGTTTAAAAACAATAGTTATGATTGCTGGGTAATTCAAATAAAAGCATAAAAAACATTCAGCTTAAACACTTACCTGCCTTTTAAAGGAATGCTTTTATATTAACTAACATAGGCTTAGCTTTATCAATTAATTCTATAAACTGATTCAACTATTGGCCTAATTATCAGCAGTAAGTCGGGGTGCTAATATAGCGAAAATAAAGTAAGGAGAGATCAACATGAACAAAACAATTTTACTTACCGGCGCAACCGATGGCATTGGGCTAGAAACGGCAAAGATGTTATTAGCACAAGGTCACACCGTATTATTACATGGCCGCAGCCAAGCAAAGCTAAATGCGCTACAAGTAGCTTTAACCGAGCAATACCCAAATGCAAGTACACATACTTATATTGCTGATTTAAGCGATATGAGCCAAGTTCAAACTTTGGCAAAAAATGTATTAGCCGATTTGGCCGAAAATAATAACCAGCTTGACGTACTTATTAATAATGCAGGCGTTTATCAATTAGTTGATGCTACAACAATTGACGGCCTTGATGCTCGCTTTGTTGTAAACACGATTGCGCCATATCTTCTTACAAAACTATTGTTACCTGTTCTTGGTCATGATTCGCGAGTGGTTAATGTGTCATCAGCTGCGCAATCAAGCGTTAACTTAAATGCACTTATAGGTAACACTGAACTTTCTGATAGTGCGGCTTATGCACAAAGTAAATTGGCTATTACTATGTGGTCGCGTCATTTAGGGCTTGAGCTTAAAGATACTGGGCCATTAGTTGTATCGGTAAACCCTAAATCGTTACTGGGAAGCAAAATGGTAAAAGACGCTTACGGTATAGATGGTGGGGATTTAAAAATTGGCGCAAATATTTTTTGTCGCGCAGCGCTTAGTGATGAATTTAAAGATGCCGCAGGCCTGTATTTTGATAACGATACAGGACGCTTTGCGCCTCCTCATGTTGATGCACTTGATAATGCTAAAAATCAACAACTCGTAGATACGTTAGACAGTATTTTAGCACAGCTTAAATTAGGTAAAGCATAATGAAAAATCATGTTACCTGGACAGTACAAGGCCAAATTAAAGAAGGTAAATACGATGAGTTTTTACTGGTAATGGCACAATTAGTTACTTTGGCTAAAAGTGAAGCGGGCACTTTAATGTATGAGTGGACAGTAAGTGAAGACAAGCGCAATGTACATATTTACGAGCGTTACCAAGATGAAGATGCTGCTAAAGCGCATCTTGCTGGTTGGGGCGAAAGTGGCCCACTATTTTTAAGCGTAGTTGATATGGATAAAGTAACGGTATTTAGTCAATTATCAGAAGAGTTTGCACAAGCCTTTGCAGGCCCAAGCAGTGTATTTATGAAACCTGTGGGTGGCTTTGTAAAGTTTTAGAGAAAATACCCATTGTTGATCTAAAGAGCTCACCTCATCAGTGAGCTCTTTTTTTAGTGGCATTACTGCTCTTGCTGCAAGCGCTCGTATAGCCAATCTTTTAATTCTGTACGTTCGTGTTTTAATAGATGCATTTGTTCATCGCTTATGGGCGCATCTTTGAGCTCTAACACTCTAATCTCTTTATCTAGCTTGTCGTACTTATCTGCTTTTTTTGCAAATTCAGTATCGCTTTCATTTAACTCGGCAATGGTCTTTAAGTACTCTGGAAAGTCATTTGTTAATGAGTGGTCTTCGCCTAACATATTCGCTCCTTAGTAGGATATAAATGAGCTCACAAGTAAGTGAGTTGTATAAGTGAATTACTGCCTTTCATATAATACACTGGGGCTTACATAGATATAATTCAACCATCGAGCCGCTAATTTGATGTAGCACAAGCAATCTGTTTATTTTGCTCAGTAAGGCATTTCACCAAAGTATTTAATAGTGCGATCAATAAATGCACGTACTTTAGAGGTCAATAATTTATTGTTGGGGTATACAGCCTACGTAGGTGTGTTAACTACTCGCGAAAAGCTTAAAACTCGATATTATTGCTCAAGGTGCAAGGAATCTCTGGCTTGAGAGAATAAATTTAAATATCACCATGATTTAATACGTTAATAAATCTCTTAACCAGAGTTCGGGTTAAGTGAACCAGTACCCACTAAAGACTTTAAAGAACTTTTAGCAAAAACAGTTAATTTTTAACGCTTTTTGCTAATTTATGTTGGCTAGTTAATAGTGGTAGAATGCAACGCTTAGTACCGCTTGCGTGAAGTAAGTGGTCAATAATTTATAAGGTTTGTTGTGTAATGCTGTTAATGATCGATAACTACGATTCGTTTACTTACAACTTAGTGCAATATTTTCAGCGTTTAGATCAAGACGTTTTAGTAAAACGTAATGACGAGCTAAACATTGCACAAATAAAACAGTTAAACCCGCAGCACATCGTGTTATCGCCGGGACCATGCACGCCTAACGAAGCGGGTATTTCATTAAATGTTGTTGAGCAACTAAAAGGACAATATCCTATTCTAGGGATTTGCTTGGGGCATCAAACTATCGCGCAAGCTTTGGGGGGAGATGTAATTCGTGCTAAAAAAGTTATGCACGGTAAAACATCACCCATAGTTCACACTAATAAAGGTGTGTTTAAAGGTTTAGCTAACCCGTTAACAGTATGTCGTTATCATTCTTTAGTGGTTAAAGCGCAAACTCTACCTAAAGAGCTTGAAGTAACAGCATGGACTCAGACTGAGCAAGGCGAGTTTGACGAAATTATGGGATTACTTCATAAAGAATTAGCAATCGAAGGTGTGCAGTTTCATCCCGAAGCTATTTTAACTGCTCAAGGCTTAGAACTGCTTGATAACTTTTTAACTCGCTTCTAATGTTATAATACACATAGCATTTTATACTTTATTAATGGATGTCATGACTGAACTTGTAGCCCAGCAGCGTACTGCCAAAATACTAAGCCAACGAGCTCATGACTTATTGCTTGGGCATAGCTTTGCGCATCAGCAAATTGGTTTCATTCATACATTAGATATAGATTACGGCGAACCCATGAAGCAGCGTACCTTGCTTCAGGTTGAAGTGGCCGCACAGAATAAACGCCAGCAAAGCAGTACTGCACATCATAAATATCGCGCGCAAGCAAGTGAGCAACTACACAAAACAATTGAAACAGCTATATATAAGCAGCTCGAAGATATAGATGGTGTAATTCATAGCACCATAGGTATTGAAGATGGCATTGCCAATATACTCGATATATTAGCGGTAAAGTCGGCATCGGTAGGGCGTTTAGAGCCATTGGTTAATGATTTAAGCTGGTTGGGTAGGGAGTTAGTAACGCTCGTTAATTTACCTTACTATCGTAATCAACGTAGTAAAAACACGTCTGTAAAAGTAGATAAGCCATCGCTTGCTCTTCGCTATATTGGTCTTGATAACTTACAGCTAGTTATACCTACATTTGCTGCGCGTCATTGGATGCCACATAGCACCGAGCCATTTTCATTATTAAAACGCCGGCTACGCGACAGCGCGATGGCAAACGCGATTGCTGCGCAAAAAATTGCACAAATTAATAATGTGAACGACGTTCATGCATTTACCCTTGGTATGCTTTTAGATGTAGGGCGAATTGCATTGGTGCGTTTGTACTTAAAAACGTTTGAGAAAGTATGGCAACGTAAAGTGCAGTTAGCCCGAAATGAAAACCAAAAAGATTTACACACCGCATTATTAGAGCTACAGCCCGACCCGCTATTTTTAACCACTCTACTTAGCAATAAGTCGATAGAGGTAAGCGCCAAAGTAATAGACAAAATGGCTTTTAAATATTTACCGTTTAAAGGTGTAATGCAGCAGCTAGTAAATGGGGTAGATAAGGGCGATACATTACTGCCGTTAACACAAGTAATGCTAAAGGCACGTTGCTACTCTCAATATCTTAATCTAAAAGAGCATCAACTTATTGAGCCTGACGAAACTCTAAGCTGGTTTTCGTACTTTAAGTTCACTAAAACGGAACTAAAAACCCTCCAATCGAGTAATTTTACCAATTTAGCTATTCAAATTGACTAAAAATCTGAATTTTTTGTTAATTTTTTTGCGACTAACCATTCATTCTCACTCTATTTTTATATTGCATATTTGCCGATTAAAGCGTGTGCGCCTCTGTACTCATGCGGTTAGTTGCCTAAAAATAAGCATAAATAGCTATGCAAATAGTTATTCACTATCTATGAAATAATATCTTTAGCCCTTTATTTTCAAGGGATACATGAAAGTTTTTAACGAGACAGATATAAGTAATTCTGAAATAATGTGCGTCTGAAAATTGAACCACAAAGCAATTTTGCGCAATTATCAGGTTACTGATCTTGCCTATAAAGTTGGTTACAAATATTAACCAAACACCTATTTTGATGTTTTGTGTTGCTCACAATTAAGAGGAAATAAAATGACAGTCAATCGCGAATTATTTGATCACGTAATGGTTCCTAACTACGCACCTTCAAGCGTAATTCCTGTTCGAGGCGAAGGCTCTCGCGTATGGGATCAACAAGGTCGAGAGTTTATCGACTTTGCTGGTGGTATTGCAGTTAACTGTCTTGGCCATTGCCACCCTGCATTAGTAGGCGCATTAAAAGAGCAAGGCGAAAAAATCTGGCATCTATCTAACGTAATGACCAATGAGCCGGCACTTCGCCTAGCTAAAAAAATGGTTGATGCGACATTTGCTGAAAAAGTTTACTTTGCCAACTCTGGCGCAGAAGCAAACGAAGCCGCGCTTAAATTAGCGCGTCGTTTTGCACTTGATAAGTTTGGCGCAGAAAAATCACAAATCATCGCGTTCAACAAAGGTTTCCACGGTCGTACATTCTTTACCGTAACTGTTGGCGGCCAAGCTGCATATTCAGATGGTTTTGGCCCTAAGCCTGGCGACATTATACATTGCGATTACAACGACCTAGCTGCTTTTGAAGCACTTATCAGCGATAAAACATGTGCCGTAATGATGGAACCTCTACAAGGTGAAGGCGGTATTGTTTCACCAACTGATGAGTTTGCTCAAGGTGTTCGCGATTTATGTACTAAACATAACGCACTGCTTATTTTTGATGAAGTTCAAACAGGTGTTGGTCGTACTGGCGATTTATATGCATACCAAGGCTTAAACGTAGTACCTGATATTTTAACTTCGGCTAAAGCACTTGGCGGCGGTTTTCCTATTGGCGCTATGATCACAACAACTGAAATTGCACAGCACCTTAAAGTAGGCACACATGGTTCTACTTATGGCGGTAACCCGCTTGCGTGTGCTGTTGCAGAAGCGGCATTTGATACAGTAAATACCCCAGAAGTACTGGCTGGCGTAAAAGAAAAAGCCGCATTATTTAATGAACTACTTAGCGCGGTTAACGAAAAATACAACGTATTTAGCGAAATCCGTGGCCAAGGTTTATTAATTGGTGCAGTAGTGAACGAGCAATACAAAGGTCGTGCAAAAGAGTTTTTAGTGGCAGGTACTGAGCAAGGCCTTATGTCACTAGTTGCCGGTGCAGACGTAGTACGTTTCACTCCATCTTTAGTAATTCCTGAAGCGGACATTCGCGAAGGTATGGCACGCTTTGAAAAAGCAGTAGCAAGCGTAGTAAACGCATAAGCGACTTAAGCCAACCAATTAAGGGCAAGCACCGCTTGCCCTGCAATTCCTATTTACCGTTATTTATAAGGGAGCAAGCGGACTCATGATGATCCTTCGCCCAATCCAGCAAAATGATTACTCAGCATTACTGAAAATTGCCCACGAATCTGGGCATGGTTTTACGTCTTTGCCATTAAACGAAGAACTATTGCAAAAGAAAATAGACCATTCTGTAAGTTCATTTGCTAAGCAAACGTCACAACCCGGTGACGAAGGCTACCTGTTTGTTCTTGAAGATAGCGAAACCGGTGATGTTGTAGGTACGTCTGCAATTGAAGCTGCTGTAGGGCTTGATGATGCATTTTATCATTATCACTTAAGTAAAGTGATTCACTCTTCGCGCACATTAGACGTATACAAAGCGGTTGATATTTTAACGCTATGTAACGACTACACAGGCGCTACAGAGCTTTGCACATTGTTTTTAAAAGATGGCTATCGTAAAAATTGTAACGGTAAGCTACTTTCAAAAGCGCGCTTTATGTTTATAAAGCAGCATCAAGAGCGTTTTGCACAAACAGTGATTGCAGAAATGCGCGGTGTGTCTGACGAAAATGGCAGTAGCCCTTTTTGGCAGTGGCTTGAAGAGCACTTTTTCTCAATGGATTTTCCAACAGCCGACTACCTAACAGGTATTGGCCAAAAGGTTTTCATTGCTGAACTAATGCCTAAATACCCAATTTATGTAAATTTGCTAAGTAAAGATGCGCAAGCCGTAATAGGTAAAGTACACGACAACACACGCCCAGCAATCGAGTTATTAAAAAGCGAAGGCTTTACGTTTAATGGCTACGTAGACATTTTTGACGGCGGCCCAACGGTTGAAGCAAAAGTAGATAACATTGCGACGATTCGTAATGCAAATAACTTTAACGTTGAAATTGGCGAAATGACTGGCGACACCATGGTGTTACTAGCTAACGAAAAGCTTGAAGATTTTAGAGCAACCGTTGCACCAATGACATTTGACGAGCGCGCAAAAAGCCTTATTTTATCGCAAGAAGTAGCAGATGCATTGCATTTGCAAACTGGCGATATTGTTAGTGCAACCACGATTTAATTTAGGAGAAAGTATATGACTCATCCTGCACAATTTATTAATGGTCAATGGTCACAAGGCCAAGGCACAGAATTTAATTCAGTAAACCCTGCAAATAACGACGTTATTTGGCAGGCATCATCAGCAACTGCGGCGCAAGTAGACACCGCAGTAAATGCAGCGCGCGAAGCGTTTTATGCATGGGCTGATAAAAGCTTTACTGAGCGCTTGGAAATAATTAAAGCTTTCGCTGCGCAATTAAAAGAAAACAGCGAAGAGCTCGCTATTACTATTGCACAAGAAACAGGTAAGCCACTGTGGGAAACTCGCACAGAAGCGGGTGCTATGGTTGGTAAAATTGCCATTTCTGAAAAAGCATTTTTAGAGCGCACTGGCGACGTAGAAAACGCAATGCCACTTGGCCGTGCGATGATTCGCCATAAGCCACATGGTGTTGTAGCCGTATTTGGTCCGTATAACTTTCCGGGTCACTTACCTAATGGTCACATTGTGCCAGCGCTTTTAGCGGGTAACACAGTTGTGTTTAAACCGTCTGAACTTACTCCTAAAGTTGCTGAGCTTACGCTTAAGCTGTGGGAAAAAGCAGGTTTACCAGCAGGTGTAATTAACCTTGTACAAGGTGAAGTAGAAACGGGTAAAGCCCTTGCTGCTCACAAAGGTATTGATGGCTTGTTCTTTACGGGTTCTTCGCGCACTGGTCATATTTTACATGAGCAGTTTGCGGGTCAACCGGGTAAAATTTTAGCGTTAGAAATGGGTGGCAACAACCCACTTATTATTACCGACGTTGAAGACACTAAAGCGGTTGTTCACGATATTATTCAATCTGCGTTTATCTCAAGTGGCCAGCGTTGTACATGTGCACGTAAATTGTTTTTACCTAAAGGTAGCAAAGGCGATGCAATTTTAGAGCGCCTTATCACTGCAACTAAAGCGATTAAAGTAGGTAACTATGACGATGCAGACCAGCCATTTATGGGCTCTATGATCTCATCAGCTGCAGCTGCAGGCATGGTTAAAGCGCAAAACGAGCTTGTAGAGCTTGGCGCTCAAGTATTAGTAGAGCTTGAGCACACAGCTAATACTGGCTTTGTAACACCAGGTATTATTGAGTGTACAAATATTAGTGACTTCCCAGATGAAGAGCATTTTGGACCACTTTTAAAAGTATTCCGCTTTGACGACTTTGACCAAGCCATTGATAAAGCAAACGATACAACCTTTGGTTTATCGGCTGGTTTATTAAGTGATAGTGCAGCAGATTACGACCATTTTTTACGTCGTATTCGCGCTGGTATTGTTAACTGGAACCGCCCAATTACTGGCGCGTCAAGCGCAGCACCATTTGGTGGTATTGGCGCATCGGGCAATCACAGAGCAAGCGCGTATTACGCAGCTGATTACTGTGCATACCCAGTTGCTTCAGTAGAGCTTGAAAAAGTAGCGATGCCAGCAACACTAAGCCCAGGCTTAAAAATAGATTAAGCAGTAATACTACTTAATCATTATAAAAGCAGCTTCGGCTGCTTTTTTTGTATTGCTATCGTACAAGGCTAGTAATTATCGACTCTTTCTGCTTAAATCAGCATAATTAAATATATTTAGGTGGTTCGCATAATGGTTTTAGATAGGCAAGGGTACGATGATTTGATCATGTATCTAACTCAAAATTTAGCATTGTTTGAGAAGCCAGGCGAAATAAAACCAGGCGCTCCAACAGTAATGGAATTAATCGAAGACGTTATTGCACAAAATGTGATGCTTATTTGCGAGCAGCACACAGACCTCAACACAGAGCAGCGTAGTCAAATTGTACGTGAAGTTGATGGCATAGTTTACGATTTAGAAGAAGTCCTCAGCAGCATCACCTCACAGCCTGTCACGGTTGAACAGCATGCCTTTATAGATGAATTTGCAGGTTTAGTAAAAAACCTCTTTGATAGCGCTTTAACGCAACAATCTTAGTCATTTTATAGCCCTGCGTTGCATTTTCATTTGCAACTACGGCTAACTTGCTTACAATCAAGAAAATATTTTTTGAGATATAACAATGCAAGCAAATGTAAAATGGGTTGAAGGCGATACGTTTATTGGTCGTTCTAATTCTAACCACAATGTTGTGTTTGATGGCGGCAGCGATAGTGCAGCACCAAGCCCAATGGAAATGGTTTTAATGTCAGTTGGCTGTTGTTCATCAGTTGATGTGGTTAGTATTTTAAAAAAAGCCAAACAAGATTTTTCAGATGTACAAGTACAACTAAGTGCAGAGCGCGCCGAAACAGCCCCACGTGTGTTTACCAAAATCAACTTACACTTTGTTGTTAAAGGCAATAATGTGTCTGAAAAGCACCTTGCACGCGCCGTTTCACTCTCTGCTGAAAAGTATTGCTCAGTTGCATTAATGCTTGATAAAACAGTAGAAATTACGCATAGCCACGAAGTTGTGCAAGAACAAGCAAAATAACGCTTTTTCCTCGAGGAAAATTCGTATAAAATCCGCGAACTTTTCATTCTGCAGGTGCAGAACCCACTAATTTATAGGTTGGTTTATTATGAACAAACCCTTCGATAAACTTAAACTTCATGGTTTTAACAATTTAACCAAAAATTTAAGCTTTAGTATTTATGATATTTGTTACGCAAAGACCGAGCAACAACGTAAAGAATATATTGAATATATCGATGAGCAGTACAGTGCAGATAGACTAACCGACATTTTAGGTGAAGTTGTTGATATTATTGGTGCTAACATTTTAAATGTAGCGCGCCAAGATTATGAACCGCAAGGCGCAAGTGTAACTATTTTGGTTTCAGAAGAACCAGTAGAAGAGCAGCAAAATTACGATGCTGACGAAGCACCAGGCCCATTACCTGATTCAGTTGTTGCGCACCTAGATAAAAGCCACATTTGTGTACACACATACCCAGAAGCTCACCCTGATGATGGTATTTGTACTTTCCGTGCTGATATTGAAGTGTCTACTTGTGGCATTATTTCGCCACTTAAAGCGTTAAACTTCTTAATTCATAGCCTTGAATCAGACGTAGTAACAATTGACTACCGCGTTCGTGGTTTTACCCGCGACATAAACGGTGTTAAGCACTACATTGATCACGCTATTAGCTCGATTCAAAACTTCATGACAGAAGATACAAAAGAAGCGTACCAAATGATGGACGTGAACGTGTATCAAGAAAACCTGTTCCATACCAAAATGATGTTAAAAGAAACCGATCTAAACACGTATTTATTCGGCCTTTCTACGGCAGATTTATCTGAGGGCGAAGAAGACGAAATTCGCTCAAAGCTGACCCGTGAAATGCAAGAAATATTCTATGGCCGTAACCTGCCAGATACAGAATAATAGTAACGAATTAAATTAAAAATGGCGCTCAGTGAGCGCCATTTTTTTATGTCTAAAAAAGCCCAGCTAATTAGCTTAGCTGGGCTTTTAAATAATTAATAAAAGATTACTTAAGCATACTGTATAAAAGTGCAAATACAGCAAGCGAGCCAATCGCTAATATAAATAGCGTGCTAAAGCGATTTCGGTATTTATTAAGTGCAGGTACTCTATAAACTGCAATCATTGGCATGATGAATAAAATCATCGCAATGATAGGGCCCGATAACTGATCCATCATGTCTAAAATACTTGGGTTTTTAACCGCACAAAACCAAATAGCTAAAAACATAATGAGTACGCCAATTTTATCGGCCGCTTTTGCGCTTAAGCTTGTTTGTTTAGTTACTAAACCCGTAAAGCTTTCACGCGCTCCTAAAAAGTGACCCAAAAACGACGATGTAATAGCAATAAATGCAACAAGCGGCCCAAGTGTGGCAATAAACGAGTTATCAGTAATATTAGCAAGGTAGGATAAAACCGATACGTTAGCGGCTTTAGCAGCGGCCATTTGCTCGCCTGTAAGCGACAGCACGCAAGAGAACACAAATAACAGTACAAAGGTAATAAGTAGTAAGCTAGTGCGCTTTAAAATCGCCTCAGACTTATGTGTAGCTTGTTCACCGTAGTGACCGCGTTGCACGTTTACAAAGCTTGAGATAGCCGCTGCGTGGCTAAACGAAAACACAATAATAGGAATCGATAACCACAACGTTTTACCAAAGCTGCCCATTTCAGGCAGTGTCATATCTGGCATTTGCCAGCTTGGGATTAAATAAAGTGATAAAAAGAACAATATACCCACAAGCGGATAAACTAAAATAGCAAAGGCACGCAGCATTAAGCGCTCTCCGCCCATCATTAAGCTAATCATACCTGCAACTAATACACCCGAAAGCAACACGCGAGAAGGTGATTCCATCCCCATTTGATTAACCATAAAGCTATCAACGGTATTGGTTAAGCCCACACCGTAAATAAGCAAAATTGGGAATATAGATAAAAAGTACAATAAAGAAATTAACCGCCCCGCAGTCACACCAAAGTGTTCTTCAACTACATCGGTAAAATCGGCATCTTTATTTTTTGATGAAAGTACAAAACGCGCTAATCCACGGTGTGCACAAAAGGTCATTGGAAATGCTAAGCATGCCAAAATAATTAACGGCCAAAAACCGCCAATGCCAATATTAATAGGTAAAAATAAAATACCCGCACCAACGGCGGTACCAAAAAGGCTTAAAGTCCACTGCGTATCGTGCAGATTCCATTTAGAAGTGGGTGTGTTTGAAGGTGTGTGTGCACCTGTTGTTGATGCATTTGAAAGCGTTGCATCTTGAGATGTTGTCATGTGTGTGTTTATCCATTATTTAAATAATAATCGCGCGCAAGAATATAGTTTTTAGCTAAAAATTTCATGTTTTGAGAGGATTTGTAGACTAATTAATTAGACCAAATTGAAGGGTAAGTGTCATGAATACGAAACAGCGGTGTAAAAGTGAGCAAAAGCCTTAAATGGCAAGCCACATTATAGAGTTACTGTACGGGGTAGGTTGGTTAGTTGGAGCGAAACCCAACACGCTATAGCGTCACGCGAGCAGGAAAGCCGAGGAAGGCCGAGGAAGGCCGAGGAAGGCGGTTTTCATAACGTAAAAATAGGGGAAGGTCATTTTTATTGGTTTTCATTTAAAAATCAGAATCTGCTCCCAAAAGCTGTTAAGTAGAAGCCATTGATCTGAACTTCATAAGAGATTTTTATTAAACTCCGTTATACTTCCTGCAATTGAATATGCCAAACGAAGTAAATAGGCCACTAACTGCAATGAGCAAAGAGATTCTCTTCCATACTACTTTTGCGCACGAAACCAGTAAAACATGGGTTGTATTTGTCCATGGAGCAGGTGGTAGCTCGGCAATTTGGTTTCGTCAGCTTAAGGCTTATAAAAAAGAATATAATGTATTGTTGCTTGATCTTCGTGGTCACGGTAAATCGAATAACTTAGTACAAAACTTTGTTGATAATAATTATTCGTTTAATAATGTCTCTAAAGACATTATAGATGTGTTAGATCATAACAATATCACCAGCGCACACTTTGTTGGCATTTCATTGGGCACAATTATTATTCGAAATATTGCTGAAATTGCGCCGCAATATGTTTCTAGCATGGTGCTAGGTGGAGCGGTTACTCGTTTTAATACTCGCAGTAATACATTGGTTTATTTAGGTAATACTTTTAAACACTTCTTGCCTTATATGTGGCTGTATCGCTTATTTGCTTTTATCATGATGCCGAAAAAGCGTCATAAAGAATCTCGACTTTTGTTTGTTCGTGAAGCAAAACGCTTGTGCCAAAAAGAGTTTATAAAATGGTTTAAATTAGCCATGGACGTAAATCCTTTAATGCAATACTTCAAAGAAAAAGACATTGATATTCCCATTCTTTACATTATGGGCAAAGAAGATCATATGTTCCTTGGCCCTGTTAAAGAAATGGTTAAGCGTCATAAAAATAGCGTACTGCAAACTATTCACCATTGTGGCCATGTTTGTAATGTGGAGCGTCCTGACTTATTCAATCAGCACTCGCTTGCTTTTATCGCCCAGCAAAATCGTTAAGGGTTGTAGAAGGAATAAGATCGGTACATTCTTTTTGGATTTTCGCCCTAAACTCAAAACAAGACCTAAAGGAATAAAACTCCATTTTTATATCAAAGCGTAGGTTGGGTAGAGCGAAGCGAAACCCAACAAGCCATAGCGTCATTCTAGCGGTAAAGCCAAGAGGCGACTTTATTTCTCAAACTTGCTTATCCAATAATGTTCAATTGATATACACTGGTTAGGTAACGTATTGATAAGGATATTAAGTTGTCGCAAGTTAAAACTCTCCCTATTACAGCCACACGCTGGCTTTCCCTTTTATTGTGCGCAATTACTGCCGCAACAATTACTGTATTTTTAAGCAAAGTTGGTTTTGTACAAAAGGCATACTCAAGTTTAGGCGCTATTTTAAATGCGAATCCAATTCTACATTACAGTAGCGCATTTTTAGCGGGGATTGGCATAAAGCTGCTGCTTGATAAGTTTTATATATCTCACCCCAAGCGCAGTATTGGATTTAACTGGCGATATCCGCCAGTGACAATCGCTGTATTAGTGTCATTACTGCTGATTGCTTTGTACGTAATAAAGACAGTATCAAAACTTGATGAAGCTACGTTATACGCACGAAGTTTTATGAGCTTAAAATACCTGGCACTTACGTTTATTGCCATGCTAATAACCGTGATCTATCAAACAAAGCTTTATACCAAAAAGCCAATATTTACTGTTGTATTGGTTGCTCTTAGTGCAGCCTTTATCATTTTTGCAGTCAACCTAGCTGATATAGTCCCTGCTTTTGACGTTTTCATTTATCTAGCTGTTGGCTATTTTATATTGGCAGCTTACTTATTATTTGATGAATATAGACAAAGTAAACAGCCAAGCATCATTACTGAAAAAGAAGATGTAACTATTCAGGTAAATCCAGAGCTGAATAGTTTAAAAGATTTTCAAAAATGGTTTGCTGATGATCGGCCTATTGTTCATAAAAGTGATTTAGAGCCAGACCTACAAGTTTATGCAGATCGAATTTATAACCGTTTATTTAAAGGTGGTGATGAATATCAACAGCAACCTTTAGCGCAACATATTGCTTTATGTGGCTCATTTGGCTGTGGTAAAAGTAGTATTGTTAACGCTGTTGCTAATGACTTAGAAGCAGTCTCTAAAAAAAATGGAGTGTGGATACATAGCGATATATCAACGTGGGGCGCTGCAAGTGGCAGTGTTGGCCATATTGTACTGAGCAATATTATTGATGATATAAGCCAACATATTGATATGTGTGCTTTTCGTGCCTTACCTAGACATTATACCGAAGCGCTTAAATCAGGGGGGAGCGTATTTCAAATCGCTTCAACATTACTTGCTGGCCCAATTGATATTGAGGGAAGTTTTCAAAAGCTTAATGATGTTCTTGGCACAACAAACCATAAATTACTTATTACCTTACAAGATGTTGATCGCGGAACAGGCGATGAAAACGAAAAACGTTTAAATGATATAGCCGCGCTGCTGGATAGATTGAAAAATCGAGATTTGAGTCATATCAATTTTATCGTTGCAATGGGAAATGAAAATGAGGTTGCTGCTGAAGTGATTTCAAAAGCGACTGATTATAGAGAGGATATACTCCGAGCCGATTTGTCAGCGGTAATAAATTCCTTTATTCAAGTAAGTCTTAAAGAGGCATTGCACCATAATAAAGTTATTATTTTATCTAATAACATGCCTAAAGTGGTACTGAACCCTAATAGAATAGAAGATAGCCATTCGGTACATGTATTTTGCAAGCGCTCGGAATTTATAGAAGCTTTGATAAAGAGAAATAACTTATTTATTAAGGAAGTTAATGCTCTAAAAGCAGTAATTGTTTCAATTAGGCAGCTTAAAAAAATATTAAGACGAGTTGATCAAGCGTGGGTCCCTGGTAATTTGATGGGTGAAGTGAACTTTTTATCCTTTTTAATGGCTTGTTCTTTAAGGGAAGTAAAGCCTACTTATTTTAGTGCATTTGAGAATAGCTATGATTATCTTGTGAAAGTAGGTTCAGGCAATGTTACACCTATAATTAAAGATGTAATGAAGATCGAGGATCCAATTTACTTTAAGTTTTTTGCAACAATGTTAGGGCTAATTACTAGAGATTATAAAGAATCAACTAATGATAAAGAGGCATTGAGTCAAGATGCCAGTAATTTTGAAGATAGAGATGAGTTAAATAAATTCCATTTAAGCTTTAATAAGGCTTTGATACCCACCCAGAGCTTAGGTGTTAGTGATCCTAATGCTAACTACCTGCAAAAAATTATAAAAGAGTCCCCTTCAAAAAAAGAGGTGAATGAACAAACTATATTTTCAAGAATTCGTGATGGGAGCGAACTCGAAGCATTAGCTAAAGAGTTGTGTTGTGATGAACGCTATCAATTAGTTTTGCTGCGCTTTAAAGATGTTTTATTTAAAAGGTCATCGTCATTTACAGATAGAAGCCTTAATAAAGTACTTTTTGACTATGTTTCGACTGAAGTAAAAAAAAATAAATATCAAAATGCTGAGAACTTTAAAGAGATTTTTACAAGGCTAGTGATAAAAATATTGAATATAGATAACTTTCAGAGCGTGATTAAAGATGTCGCTACGATTAACGATATTTATTTACTTTCAGCTATATTTATAGAAATAAAAAGAGAAGCAGAGAGTAATAATTCTTCTGAGTTTATAGAAGTTTTAGAGAAACAAGATTTTTCATCTATCGCTTTGGACTTGCTAGAATATGAAGTCACTTATGAAATGCTATGTATTATATCCCAAATAGAAAATGGAGCTGCAGGTGAACCAGGTAAGAGATATTTTCGAGGCCCAAAATATGAGTTTATTTTAGATCTTTTAAAAGATAAGAAAGACGAAAAATCGCTAAAGATATTAATAGAAGTATTGTCTACAGATTTGAATGTAGATATGTCCAACATATTTACAGCGGTAAGCTCATTAGATAAAGAGACGAAGTTAATATTTATTGGTAGGTTGAAGGGATTGATAAATACAGGTTTTGATGAGGATAAAAGAGATAAAGCAATAAATATTTTAAGTAGCAAACTTTAGATTAGTTTATAAACAGATGGGCTATTATTTTTGCTTATGGTAATGCTAAATGTCTATGTTTACGTATTAAAATGATGAGAATGTATATAAGTTGGGTTTCGTTCCACTCAACCCAACCCAACCTAAGGTGTTTAGGTTTACACCGAGCTGCTCGTGGCTAACAGCTCGAAGCTCTTACTCTTCCACCGCACTCACTACAAAGTACGGATTCAAATACTCATCTTTAGTGTTATAAATAAGCGGGCTGCCATCAAGCTTAGTCACTTTAGCACCGGCTATTTCGGCGATTGCATGGCCTGCGCCTGTATCCCATTCGCAAGTTGGACCTAAGCGCGGGTAAATATCGGCGCTGCCCTCAGCGACTAAACAGAGTTTTAGTGAGCTGCCTTTAGACACCATTTCAACCTCGTCAAAGCGTTTCACAAACTCGGCTAAATCGGGTGATGGGTGCGAGCGGCTGCCTACAACTCGAATTAACCCTTTGTTAGGTTTGGTAGTTACCTTAAGCTCAATTCGCTCATCGCCTTTATCTTTAAATGCGCCAATGGCTTCGGCGGCTAAGTACGATACGCCAAGGGCAGGTGCATCTACTACGGCTAAAATAGGAATGCCGTTTTTAATTAGGGCGATGTTTACGGTAAATTCACCGTTCTTTTTAATAAATTCTTTAGTGCCGTCGATTGGGTCAACTAACCAGTAGCTTTTCCACGTTTGGCGTACATCCCAGCTTATGTCGGCGTTTTCTTCACTAAGTATTGGAATATCAGGTGTGAGCTGTTGAAGCCCTGCCACAATCAGTTTATGAGCTGCTAAATCGGCGTCGGTTACGGGGCTTTCATCGGCTTTGTACTCAACGTTAAAATCCTTTTCGTAAATTCCCATTATCGCTTGGCCTGCTTTGCGGGCAAGGATGAGGGTTTCTTCTAGCAGTTCGGTTTGATTCATGGGGTTAACCTATATTATGTGCTTTTGTTTTAGATACGTTATCAGTTGTGTAACCGATTGGTCTAGGGTGTTTTTACTTGTATCTAAAATTATTTCTGGATTGTTTGGCACTTCGTAGCTTGAGTCGATACCAGTGAAGTGTTTTATCTCTCCAGCGCGGGCTTTTTTGTATAAGCCTTTTGGATCGCGGCTTTCGCATACATCCAGTGGGGTATCGATAAATACTTCGATAAATTCGCCTTCGTCTACTAAGTTACGCACCATGTCGCGTTCTGCTCTAAAAGGCGATATAAACGCAGTAAGTACTAACAAGCCAGCGTCGGTCATTAGTTTTGCGGTTTCGCCTACGCGGCGTATGTTTTCAATGCGGTCTTCGTCGCTAAAGCCTAGATCTTTACACAAACCGTGGCGTACGTTGTCGCCATCGAGCAGGTAAGTGTGCGTACCTTGCTGATTAAGCGCCGCTTCTAGTGCGTTTGCTACGGTGCTTTTGCCAGAGCCTGAAAAGCCGGTAAACCATAAAATAGCGGGCTTATGTTTTTTTTGCTCACTACGCTGTGCTTTTGTAGTTGCGTAGTTATGCCAAACTATATTTTCATCCATAGTGAGAGTCTCTTATGCTGTGAGCGCAGGTATTAAAACGGAAATACCAGCGGGATCAAGGTTAATACCGTGATTGAATAAATAATAGAAAGGGGTAAGCCCATCACTATGTAATCTTTTAAGCGATAGTTACCCGCGCTATAAACCATTAGGTTAGTTTGATACCCAAATGGCGATATAAAGCTAGCTGATGCGCCAAAGACAACCGCCATAATAAACGGTAGTGGGTCTACATTAAAACCAACCGCGAGCGAGTAAGCAACAGGGAACGACAAGGCAGCAGCTGCGTTGTTAGTTATAAGCTCGGTAAATAATACGGTCATTAAAAATATAGCTATAAACGCGCCGTACGGGCCAAAGTCGCCAAGTACCATAAACATGGCGTCGGATATTTGCCCGGCAAGTCCGGTGCCTATCATTAATTTAGCAAGGCCAATGGCGCTACCTACAACCACCAATAACTCGATAGGGAAACGGCGTTTTACTTCGTTAAGTTTTATGGTGCCGCTGAGCATTAAGCCAATCAGTAATACTAATAAGCCTTTAACCAGCGGCACTATGCCAATAATGCTTAAACCCAGTACTGCGGCAAAGCTTAGTAGCACAATATTTGATTGCTTAGGTGCAAGGTGGGCTTGTAAGTCAAACCCTGAAATATACACAAATTCGCGCTTTAAATTAGGCAAAGTGTAAAAGTTTTTGCCTGGTGCGAGTATAAGTGAGTCGCCAGCTTGTAATTGCACTTGCCCAAGGCCGCCTTGTAAGCGGTCATGTCCACGGCGAATGGCAATAACAGCAGCATGAAACTGCTCTCTAAAGCGGGCTTCTTTTACGGTTTTACCAATAAATTTTGAAGATTGACTTACGACTACTTCTACTAAGTGTTCTATGTCTTTTTGATGATTCTCGTGCACTACTTTTAAACCGTCAAAACGGGTAAGTAATGGCACCGATTTTATGTCACCTACAAACAGCAGCACGTCGTCTTTTTGAATAATTTGCTGCGGAGTGACTGCGCAAATGCGGCTCTCGTCGCGAATAATTTCAGCAAGGAATAAGTCTTTTAAATCACGCAGGCCGTTTTCTTCAACGGTTTGGCCTATTAATTTTGAGTTTGCTTGTACTTTACCTTCTAGGTAAAAAGGCACGACTTCTTGGTCGCTTTTACCGTTGTCGGGTAAGTATTTAAGCATTACTAAAATGGTAATTAGGCCTACGCTTAGCGCGCCTAAACCCACTAAGGTAAAGTCAAAAAAGCCCAGCGGTTCCATTCCCGCATCTACTGCAAAGCCATTAACGATTAAGTTGGTTGATGTACCAATAAGCGTAATGGTGCCGCCCAAAATAGCAGTGTACGACAGCGGTAATAATAGCTTTGAAGGGGAGTGATTAGGGTTGTCTTTTATCGCGGTAATAAGCGATGCAACAACGGCGGTATTGTTAGTAAACGACGATAAAAAGGCGGTTGATAACCCCAATTTTGTTACCGATTTTACTAAACTACCTTTAGATAGCGATTGCGCTAACTTTTGAATTAGGGTGGTTTTTTCTATTGCGGTCGATACTAACACCAATAGTACTAAGGTGATAAGCGACGGGTTAGCATAATTAATCAACATACTTTCAAGATCGATTAGCCCTGCTAAGTAGCTGGTGCCAATAGCGCTTACAAATAACCATGCTGGATTAATACGGGTGCCAAAAAGGCACCCGACTAAGGTAAGCATAATGCCTGTTAAAACGAGCTGTTCTACCATGCTTTTAAATTCCTAACAGGCTAAAGTTAACTTATAACTTAGAAATATCAAGCGCTTGCCAATGCGGGAAGTGCTTGCGTACTAAGCTGTTAAATTCAACTTCAAATTCGCTAAAGTTACTTTGCTTTGTTTGGCTTTGCAGTACTTGCTCAATCATACCGGCAGCAACAGTTAGGTTTGATAAGCGATCGATTAGGATAAACGAGCCTGTTTCGTGATTGCTGTGGTACTCGTCTGCCAAAATAGTTTCGGTTAGTTCAAGCGTTACAATCGCAATTTCGTTTAGCTGTAATGAGTCGCTAGTACCGTGCTCAAGCGTGTTTACATCAATTGTGTAGTCAATCTTTTTAACAATAGCTGAGGTGTTTTTGCTACCTAGTTTTAGGTTATAGCTTTTACCTAACACTAATGGCGATTCATGCATCCACACAATTTTAGCTTGCAGCTGGTTAGTAACAGCGGCCGTTGAGTTTGCAGGCACGATTACATCACCTCGGCTAATATCAATCTCGTTATTTAGGGTAACGGTAATTGCTTGGCCTGCTTCGGCGCTGTCCAAGTTGCCATCAAAGGTAACAATTTCTTTAATGCTTGATGTTTTACCCGACGGTAATACTTTTATAGCATCGCCTACGTGCATCTTGCCCGATGTAAGTGTGCCCTGAAAACCACGGAAGTTTAAGTTAGGACGCACGACATATTGCACCGGTAGGCGCGCTTCAAAGCCTGTATCTGTTTCGGCTGCTGGCGAATCTTCTAGTAACTCTAGTAGCGGCTTGTCGGTGTAATACGGTGTATGTGCAGAGCGTGTTACTACGTTGTCGCCTTTAAGCGCTGACATAGGCACAAACTTAATGTTTGATACGTTAAGTTGCTCAGCAAATTTAAGGTAATCGGCCTTAATTTTTTCATACACGGTTTCGTCAAAATCAACGATATCCATTTTATTAACGGCAACAACAAACTGCTTAATGCCCAGCGAGTCACAAATAAAGCTATGGCGCTTAGTTTGTACTTGTACGCCGTAACGCGCATCAACCAAAATAATGGCTACATCGCTTGTTGATGCACCCGTTACCATGTTGCGGGTGTATTGCTCGTGCCCAGGTGTGTCGGCAATAATAAATTTACGCTTAGCCGTTGAAAAGTAACGGTACGCTACGTCAATGGTAATACCTTGCTCACGCTCAGCTTGTAGGCCATCAACTAATAAAGCAAGGTCAAGATCTTCACCTGCGTTACCTACTTTTTCGTTATCTTTATGAAGAGCTGCTAGCTGATCTTCATAAATTTGGTGGCTGTCGTGCAGTAGGCGGCCAATCAATGTTGATTTACCGTCATCTACGCTGCCACAAGTAAGCATGCGTAATAAGCTTTTGTCTTGTTGGCGTGCTAGGTAGGCGTCTATGCCTATTTCTTTTACTTCGTTAAATGTATCGTTATTTTGGCTAGACATTAAAAATACCCCTCACGTTTTTTCTTCTCCATTGAGCCGGCTGAATCATGGTCAATAACACGACCTTCACGTTCAGATGACGTAGATAGCAGCATTTCTTCAATGATTTCGGTTAAAGTACTGGCTGTTGATTCAACTGCACCGGTAAGTGGGTAGCAGCCTAATGTACGAAAACGTACAGATTTCATTTGCGGTACTTCACCTTCATTAAGAGGCATACGCTCATCGTCAACCATAATCAAAGTACCGTCGCGATCAACAACAGGGCGCTCTTTTGCTAGGTAAAGCGGTACCATTTCGATGTTTTCTTGATAAATGTATTGCCAAATATCAAGCTCAGTCCAGTTAGATAATGGGAAAACACGAATGCTCTCACCCGGATTAACTTGGCTGTTGTAGGTATTCCAAAGCTCTGGGCGTTGGTTTTTAGGGTCCCAACGGTGGTGTTTGTCGCGGAACGAATAAACACGCTCCTTTGCGCGTGACTTTTCTTCGTCGCGGCGTGCGCCACCAAATGCAGCATCAAAGCCGTATTTATCTAGCGCTTGTTTTAAGCCTTGGGTTTTCATTATGTCGGTATGTTTACCCGAGCCATGCGTAAACGGGCCTACACCCATTTCAATGCCTTCTGGATTTTTGTGTACCAGTAGATCAAAGCCGTATTCTTTAGCTATACGGTCGCGAAACTCGATCATTTCACGAAACTTCCAGTTGGTGTCTACGTGTAATAACGGAAACGGAATTTTTGCAGGGTAAAATGCTTTACGCGCTAAGTGCAAAAGTACCGACGAATCTTTACCAATAGAGTAAAGCATTACTGGGTTCTCAAACTCAGCGGCGACTTCGCGCATGATTTTGATACTTTCAGCTTCAAGTTGCTGAAGGTGAGTTAAAGCCATTGTTAGTCGTCCTACTAAAATGATTAAAAGTTACAAATTTAAAATTCGGTTATGTATTTGATACATCTGTTAGCGGCTGTGCAAAGCTGCTTGTTTGCTCGTTTTTCCCAAACCACGCTAGTTGCGAGTGCAGGGCGGCTACTTCGCCAATAATGAGTAGCGCAGGCGATATAATGCTGTTGCGTTCAATTAAGTCGGCAAGTTCGCCTAATTGGCCTGTTACTACACGCTGATTTTTACGTGTACCGTTTTCGATAATGGCAACAGGGGTGTCGGCTTTGCGGCCATGTTTTAAAAGCTCGCTTTGTATGTGCGGCGATTTAATTACGCCCATGTAAATAGCCAGCGTTTGATTTGCTTTTGCCAGCGATTGCCAATCAAGTTCTTGACCGTCTTTTTTACAGTGGCCAGTTACAAATTGAATGGCTTGTGCATGGTCACGATGCGTTAGCGGAATACCCGCGTAAGCACTACAACCTGCAGCGGCTGTAATACCCGGTACAATTTGATAATTTACGTTGTTAGCAGCAAGTACTTGTACTTCTTCGCCACCACGGCCATAAATAAACGGGTCACCACCTTTAATGCGGCATACTTTTTTGCCTTGTTTAGCAAGGTCGACCAGCATTTGGTTGGTATCTTCTTGAACAACACTATGATCGCCCAAACGTTTACCTACACAAATAAGGTCAGCATCGCGGCGCACTAGTTCCATAATTTCGTCAGAGACTAAAAAGTCGTAAACGACGACGTCGGCTTGTTGCATAAGTTGCAGTGCTTTAAGTGTTAAAAGCTCTGGATCGCCAGGGCCTGCACCTACTACATATACTTCGCCTTCAGGTTCTGCTTTTGCATCTAGCATTTGCTCTAGTTGCTGCTGTGCGGCTTGGGTATCGCCGGTTTGTACTTTACTCACAACAGATGAGTCGAACACGCCTTCCCAAAATTGGCGGCGGTCTGAAAAATGCTTAAAGCGTTTTTTTACTTTGTCTCTAAAGCCACCGACAAGTGTTGCAAGTGGGCCAATATGATGTGGAATAAGAGTTTCGAGCTTTTCGCGTAAGCGACGTGCAAGTACGGGCGCTGTGCCAGCACTTGATATAGCAATCGTAATTGGGTCACGGTCTACAATGGATGGGAATATAAACGTACATTTAGGTTGGTCATCAACCACGTTTACAAACACATTGCGAGCATTGGCAAGTTCAAATACGTTGTTGTTTACTTCATCGCGGTCGGTTGCTGCAATAACAAGCATTTTGCCATCAAGGTGCGATTCATCAAAATAAGCATCAATAAGCGTTACTTCATTATTATGTGCATGCTCTTTTAGTTCGTCGCAAAACCAAGGTGCTACTAAAGTAACGCTTGCTCTCGCTTTTAAAAACGCGCGACATTTGCGTAAAGCGACCTCTCCACCGCCAACAACCAATACTGGTTTGTTGTCGAGTTTGGTAAAGATAGGTAAATACTGCACGTCAATAAGACCCCTAAACAAATTCAAATATAAGAAAACGCTTTATTCTGATATGCAGAATATAGCGGCTATTAATAAGTAAAAAATAATTAAAACCAAGTTGATATAACCAAAAGTTATAATAGGTGGGCTTTTTAGGCCTAAGAGCTAGTTAACAAGGGATTGCGCCGAGTTACAAGTAAAATAACCAGCTTATAGTGTTTGGTTATGAGCTATAGCGAGTTTGGTTTAATTTGTTAATATGGAGACATATTCTATTTTGTACTTATACCAATTGCATTAAATTAGTGATCTATTATAGCGACAAGAAAATAGCTCAATAACAAGGCTAAAATTATGATACATAGTTGTTCTATATAAATAATTTTTAACGTAGTTAGTGAGTTATTTAATACGCTAAAATGATTATTTTTTTAATAAAATTGGTATTACATAAGCAACGGAGCTCTAATGACACAACACCAAAAAGATGCCGCATTAGCAGTCGCACTGATGGATTTAACAAGCTTAAACACCAGCGATACCACCAAAAGCATTCAAGCACTTGTTGATAGCATAAATCCTACCTTAGGCACGCCTGCCGCTGTATGTGTTTATAGCGACTTTGTTGATGATGCAAAAATAGCACTCGCAGCGCGTGAGCTTAACCATGTTAAAGTTGCAACAGTTACTAACTTTCCAACAGGTGATGCACCACTGAGTGATGTAATTAACGAAACACTTATTGCAATAGAGCGCGGCGCTGACGAAATTGATTTGGTTATTCCTTATAAAAAGTTAATCGCGGGCGATGCTCAAACTGTAGTTAACTATGTTAGCGAAAGTAAAAAAGCATGTGGGTCGCGCGCGCAACTTAAAGTAATAATAGAAAGCGGCGAGCTAAAAACCGACGCGCTTATTACTCAAGCCACGGAGCTTGCAATTGAAGGCGGTGCTGATTTTGTAAAAACCAGTACGGGTAAAGTAGCTGTAAATGCCACGCTTGAATCAACAAAAACTATGCTAACAGCCATTAAAAACTCAAATAAACGTGTGGGCTTTAAAGCGGCTGGCGGTGTTAAAACAGTGGCCGATGCTAGTGATTATTTAGCGCTTACGCGCGCAATAATGGGTGATGATTATTTGCAAGCAAATACATTTAGGTTTGGCGCTTCAAGCTTGTTAAGTGACGTTTATAAAACCATAGGGAAATAATCAATATCTTTGGATTGTAGGTGTATCTAACCGATTAAATTATTAGGGGCTGTTGATCTTTGTAGTACATATATCAATCAGCCCACATTGGTAGCCACATCATAGTAAATGCTAAAGCGAGCATTGAATGATAATTTCGTTCAAGCTTTTCATACCGCGTGGCTATC